>CALAHA010000115.1 GCA_937891565.1 uncultured Ilumatobacter sp.
GCGTTCGGCGATTTTGGAGCAGTGCAATGCGGATTCTGCACACCGGGCTTAATCATGGCGGTGCACGACCTCCTCGAACGCACGCCCGATCCTGGTGACACAGATATCCGCGAAGAGCTGGCTGGAAATATCTGCCGATGCACCGGCTACGGCCGGATCATCGATGCAGTCCAACAGGTTGCCGTTGCTCGTCGAACCGATCGGAGCGGCGCATGAGCATCATCGACCGTCCCACATCGACCGGGCCGCGCCATGGCGCCCTCGGAACGTCCCCAACGCGGCCCGACGGCGTTGCGAAAGTGCAAGGGACCTTCGAGTTCTCCTCAGACATCTCCGCTGACGGGTGCCTGTTTGGCGCAACCCTGCGCTCGCCTCATCCGCACGCCCGCATCGTCTCCATCGACCTGTCAGCTGCGTGGAAAATCGATGGCGTGCAGGCGATCGTCACCGCAGAGGACGTCCCCGGCCAGCTCACCTACGGGCTGATTTCACAAGACCAACCCGTCTTCGCAAGCGAGGTCGTCCGCTACGTGGGCGAGCCCGTTGCAGCACTTGCCGCCGACGATCCAGAAGTGGCGCGTCGAGCACTCGACGCCATCAAAGTCACATACGAAATCCTCCCACCGTTGCTCGACCCCGAATTGGCAATCAGCGGCGAGTTTGATCCAATCCATCCCGACGGCAACGTGATTCGCCACCAGCGAATCGTCCACGGTGACCCAGATGCAACCGCCGCGATCGTGGTCGAAGGGACCTACGAAATTGGCATGCAAGACCAGGCGTTCCTCGGTCTCGAAGCAGCTTTGGCCATTCCCGATCCCGGCGGCAAGGGCATCGAGATGCACGTGGCAACACAGTGGCTGCATGAAGATCGCCAGCAGATCGCGGCGTGTCTGGGATTCGAAGAGGACAACGTCCGGCTTGTGCTCGGTGGCGTCGGGGGAGCGTTCGGTGCTCGCGAAGATATCAGCCTGCAGGTGCACTGCAGCCTGCTTGCCCTGCGCCTCGGCCGGCCCGTGCGCATGGCGTACAGCCGCGCCGAGAGCTTCCTTGGTCATGTCCACCGGCATCCTGCGAAGATCTGGATGCGCCACCACGCCAATGCTGACGGATCGATTGTGAAAATCGAGTCGAGGATGGTTTTCGACGGTGGCGCCTACGCATCCACGTCGTCTGCTGTACTCGTCAACGCGATCACCCTGGCGCAGGGGCCGTATCGCTGTGCGAATGCGGTCGTCGACGGCTGGGCCGTTCGCACTAATCACCTGCCATGTGGAGCGATGCGTGGCTTCGGAGCCGTGCAGGCGTGCTTTGCCTACGAGTCGCAGATGGACAAGCTGGCCGCAGCCTGCAGTGTGGCGCCGTTCGATATCCGACTGCTGAATGCGATGACAACGGGTGATCTGCTCATCACCGGTCAACCCGTGCTGAACGTCGCGCCCGTCCAAGAGTGCCTGCGCGAAACCAATGCATTGCCGCTTCCCGACGAACCCGTCGGTGGACACGCCCGCAGTGACGGGTCCGTTGACGCCATGAAGCTGCCCGGTGGTGCCGGACGGACCGCTGACGCCGGCGACATCGTCAGGGGGATTGGTTGGGGTGTTTCGATCAAGAACCTGATGTACTCCGAATCGTTTGACGACTATGCGACAGCGCGGTGCCGAATCGAAGGTGGCCCCGACGGACCGACAGTTTTCCTCAAGTTCGCGACAGCCGAAGTCGGGCAGGGCTTCGTCACTCTGGCTCCGCAGATCGCTCGCTCGGTACTTGGCATCGACCGGGTTGAAATCGATCAGATCGATACCCAGGTCGGATCCGCCGGCTCGACGTCGGCGTCTCGCCAAACCTGGATGAGTGGCGGCGCGGTCAATGCTGCATGCGAACTCGTCCGCGCGCTGATCTTCGAACACGTTGCTGCTGTTCATAGCTGCTCCGTGGTGGACCTGTTCATCGATCACACCGACGTTGTTGACTCGGCGACCGGTCGGCGCTTCGACGTCGCTGGGGCCTGTGTTGACGTGTCGTTCGACGAGACCGCCGTCTATCGCCATCCCGAAACCAGCGAGATCGACGAGAACGGCCAGGGCAACTGCCACACAGCGTTCGCGTTCGTCGCGCACCGTGCCGTCGTCGACGTCGACCCGCAACTGGGTCTGGTCAAGGTCGTTCAGATCGCTACAGCCCAAGACGTCGGGGTCGCACTCAATCCGCTGTCGGTGATGGGCCAGATCGAAGGCGGTATCGCCCAGGGCCTGGGCATGGCGCTGATGGAAGAGATCATCCAAGTTGACGGTGTGATTCGGAACGGCAACTTCACCGATTATCTGTTGCCGACCTTCCTCGACATGCCACCGGTCGTCGCCACGCTCATCGAGCAGCCAGATCCACTCGCTCCACTGGGCGCCAAGGGTGTAGGTGAGCCGCCGTGCATCTCTTCGACGCCCGCCATCGTCGCTGCGATCCGCGATGCTCTGGCGCAGGCGGGCGTCGACGCTCCACTCAATCGAGTACCGGTCCGACCTGGCGACATTTGCCTGTGATGCGTTGGTTGGCTGCGGTGGCGATCGTTACCGGGTCCAGATCTGGGTTGATTGTCACAGATCAGGCCAACACCCCTGACCGCGTGTAGTTTGCGAGTCCATGTCAGAAGTACGCGAAATCATGACCTGGGACATGCTCGGGGTAGCCACACGAGCCCTCTCGCAAATGGTCGCCGACGACGGGTACGAACCCGACATGATCCTGGGCATTGCTCGGGGCGGGCTGCTGCCAGCGGGTGCAATGGGTTATGCACTGTCGGTCAAGAACGTTTACACGATGAACGTCGAGTTTTACACCGGGGTCGACGAGCGACTCGATGTTCCCCGCATCCTTCCCCCGGCACCCGACTTCGTTGACCTGTCGAACGGCAAAATCCTCGTTGTCGATGACGTCGCTGACACTGGCCACACACTGAAGTCGGTCGAAGAGTTTTGTGAAGGCAAGGTGGGCGAGGTTCGCACCGCCTGCATTTACGAGAAGTCTCACTCAGTCGTCAAGTGCGACTACGTCTGGAAGCGGACCGACGAGTGGATCAACTTCCCATGGAGCGAACAAGACCCGGTCGCCAAGCGCAGCTGGTCAGTCAAAGACGCCTAGTTGCCGAAGGCTTGCCGCTGAGCAGTGGCGAGCCGCTCGGTCAACCGCTTGGCTGACACGACACCGAGCAACTTGTCGTCGCTCCACACCGTCACGACCGGCCTCAGAGGGTTGATGCGCGAGAGTACCGAGCTGAGTTCTTCGTCGGGGCTAGCCTTCGCCAGCGTGCTGAACGGCGTCATCAGCTGTGTGAGCATGACCATTGCTCGTCGGTCGGTCGGGATTGCCCACAACTGGTCTTCGAGCACGAGGCCGTCGAGGTGACCGTCGCCGTTTGCGTCGATCGCCACCGCTCCGGCATCGCCGAGACGCTGGCGCTGATCGATCATCGAGTCGGCATCCATGTCCGAGCCGGCATGCGCTATGCCAAACCACGTCAGGTCGCGGACCTTCACACCTTGCAGCTGTTCGCCCATGTAGGAGGCAAGGATCTCTTGCTTGGCGTTCAGGCCAATGAACACGCCAGTGACGGCGACGAACAGGCCGGGCAGACCCTGCACCATCATCACCACACCGATGAGGGCCATACTCCAGCCAAGCACCCGGCCAGCCTGGCCCGCTTCACGCATGGCCAGATACTTATTACCGGTGCGCGCCCACCGGAATGCACGCAGCACGCGGCCGCCGTCGAGTGGAGCGCCCGGCAGCATGTTGAAGACAGCCAGCGCCAAGTTGACCACCCCAACCCAGAGCAGCAGGTTTGATCGCAAGAGGTAGCCGAGGCCGAACGCAAGGGCACCAATCACCAAGCTGACCGCAGGGCCCGCACCGGCTATGAGGCCATCGGCCTTTGGCGACGGAGACTCACGGTCGAGCCGCGCAACGCCGCCCAGCGCCCACAGGTCGATCGATTCGGTGTTGACGCCGTAGCGACGGGCCACAAGGGCATGACCAAACTCGTGGAGCAGGATCGAGACGAAGAAGGCTGCTGTTGCGGTGATGCCAGAAATGACACCGAGCGCAGTCGCAAGGTTGACTCCAAAGAACGCAGCGATCAACGCCATGCTCCAGTGGGCTCGGACGGGAATCCCAAAATACCGACCCAAATTGAGTGATCCGGTTGACTTCATATCCAAACTAACCGTACACCCGTTCCCCCTATTCCCTAGCGCACCATCAATATCTCCCAACACACCCCTCCCAAAATGGAGACTGTTTCACCGACTCAGGGCGGCGTTGCGGTCCCAATTACGGATCGCTCGATGACGAAGTCCCAAACTGGGACCGAAACGCCTTCGCCGTACGTAGAAACAGTCCACATTTTGGAAGGTGGTGCGAGTTGGAAGGTGGTGCGAGTTGGAAGGTGGTGCGAGTTGGAAGGTGGCGGTCAGGAGTGTTGGTTCAGGACGACGGTGGCGCAGTTGCGGCCGCTGGCACCCCAGACGCCGGCTCCCGGGAAGGTGGCTGCGCCAGTGAGGTACAGGCCCGAGACTGCGGTTTCATATTTGGTCAACTCGGGGTTCGGATTGCGGAACGCGGCGAGCGGTCCGCCGGCGAAACTCGTGGCGTGGCCGGCCGGCAGGTGGAAGTCTGACTCGTAAATCGCTGGGGTCATCGCTCGCCAGTCGACGATCGAATCGAGGAAACCGGGCTCGCATTGCTCGGCGAACAATTCCAACCAACGGAGCGGTTCCGGTCCACGTCGTTCGGGATGAGCCCATCCGTTACCTGCCGCATCCTTGAAGTCATACGGCGTGAAGAGCGCTTCAAGACTGAACACGTGGCGGCCATCCGGTGCCATTGTCGGGTCGAGTAGCGAGGGGGCGTTGACCAGCATTCCGGGTCGATCAAGCACCTTTGCTTGCTGCATGAGTTGGTAGCCACGATTGATATCGGTGAGCGACGGGCTAATGGCCGTGGTCGGGCCGAGGTGCCGGTCGTGATCCTTCAGGACCGGGGGAGCGCTGAGGATTGCGTCGATCTTCGACTCGTAGCCCTTGTCATGCGGGATTGCTTTCCAGCGACGGATCAGGTCGACAGCTTCCGACGGCGGGTTCTTGAGCCACTTCAGAAAGGTGTCGTGCGGGTTGCAGGCCGAGATCACGACCGGGGCATCGATTTCGGTTCCATCGACGAGAGTGACGCCGGCTGCTGCTGATCCCGTGCATCGAACCTCGGATACCGGGCTTGATGTCTGCAGTGTCCCTCCGGCAGCCTCGAAGGCCATTCGCAGAGTTTCGGTGACGCGCCCACTGCCCCCGACGGGGCGGCCGACGGTACCGACGTGGCGCATCGCGTGCGTCAGCGCACCGAGCCCCGAACCCTTGAATTCGGGTGAGATGCCCCAGACCATTGGTCCGGTCAGCGCGGCAGGGCCGGTAATTGCGTCGGCGGAAAAAAACGAACGCAACACGTCGGCAGCGCTGCGTCGCGACCAACGCAACAGCGTTGCCGACCCAGCGAGCTTCTTGCGAAGTGCGAGTTTGGTCAGCCCGACCACCGACGGCGGTTCGGTCGCCGCCTCGAAAATCATCTCGATGGCAGGCGTCGCAGCCTTGACGTATCGCCGGTAACCATCCACTTCGTTCGGGAAGTTCCGACCAATCGATTCGAGCGTTTCATCAAGGTCGTGATGATGTGACCACGACGGCGACGTCCCACCGGGCGTCCAGGCCATGTTGTGCTGCGCTGGCTCAACGTCGATGTATTCGAGTCCGTGAGCAGCAAGATCCAGTTCCTTGATCACCGGCGTGGTGCGGAAGGTCAGGTGATCGCAGTTGCAAATGTTGACCGTCGCGCCGCCGAACTCCTCACTCGATGCTGTGCCACCAACCGCTGGTCGAGCTTCGAGCAGCAGCGTCTTCATTCCGCCGCGTTGCAAGTAGGCGGCGGTGACGAGCCCGTTGTGGCCTGCCCCGATCACGATTGCATCGAAAGGCCCGGAAGTCATAAAGGTTATTCTTCACGACCAGGGCCCCGGGGACGTAACGTTGGAGCTGTGGCATATGTTTCACGGCGACTCGCCGACCTTCGCGCACCGCAGCTCAACGATGCGCTGAGCGAGAACAGCATCATTGTTCAACCGCTCGGTGCAGTCGAGCAGCACGGTCCTCACCTGCCGTTCAACACCGACTTGTTAATCGCGGACCGCGTCTCTGCTGCTGCGGTCGAGGCCGTCGGCGAAGAACACGATGTTTGGTTGCTCCCTCCGTTGGCGTATACCAAGTCGAACGAGCACGCTTGGTCCTCGGGAACAATCTGGCTGTCGGCGACGACGCTGCTGGCGGTGCTCGACGACATCGGGCGATGTATTGCCATGACACCGGCCCGCAAGCTCGTGTTCCTGAACGGCCACGGCGGCAACTCGGCGCTCGTTGCAGCCGCCAACCGCGAGCTCAGGCTCGCCCACGGGCTCATGACATTTTTGGCCCACCCGTCGATTCCACCGGACCAGGGCGGTCACTCCGCCGCTGGCGAACTCGGTATGGGTATCCACGGTGGCACCGATGAGACCTCACTGATGTTGCACCTCGCACCAGAACTCGTCGACATGTCGGTTGCTAGACGGAACGTGCCGGAGCATCTCGCGAAGAACGAACACGTCAAATTCGGCGGGTCAGTTGCCTTCGGGTGGTTGTCGAACGACTTCGGCCCTGACGGCCACATTGGTGATCCGACGCCGGCCACCGCGGAACTGGGCGAGCGACTGTTCAACGGCGCCGTTGACACGTTCGGTGAGGCACTCGGCGAGATTGCAGCGTTTCAACTCCCGATGTAAGACGCGACAAAGGCGGTCACACTGTGCCTGGCACAGTGTGACCGCCTTTGATCAAGTCAGGTCAGAGCCCGATCGACTCGTCGATGTACTCGTTGGTCATCAGTTTGGCAGGCGTGAGCCCTTCGGTACCAAAGACCGGGCCGGCAATGGCGATGAAGCCCTCGAGGCGAGCTTCGTCGAAGTTGCCGAGCGTCGAGTCGGGGCCGTTGCCGACGAGGCCGAGTTCCTTCTGGAGTTCGACCGACGCTGCACCGAGCGCCTCGTCGTAGGTCCAGAAGTCGTTGAACTCGTTGACGGCCTTGACAATCAGCGTGTTCGTAGTTGCTGGATCGTTGATGTAGTCGACCGTGGCCTGCTGCACGATGGGCGTGAACGCTGCCATACAAGCAGCCAGCTCGTCTTTCTTGGAGTCGAGGACGGCGAGCGGTCCGGCATAGGTCTGCCAACCTGCGTCGTGAATCAACTCGAACTTGACGGGCTTGCCCCAATCGGCGAAGACGTTCTCGTAGTTGTACGGCTCGGCGGAAGCGAAGCCCTGCTGAGCAATTTTGCCACCTTCGGCGATGAAGACTGACGGACCGCCGTCGTAGGAACCGTCGAGCTGGCTTTCTTCGACCTGGCCATCAGACAGCAGGAACTGCATGTAGGCGCCGGTCTCGAAGTAGCGGATCGTGACGCCTTCGGCTTTGAGGTCGGCAATGGTCTCGACGCCCGGGTAGGTCGCGGGATCCCACATGATGATCTGCGGGTTGATTTCGAGCGGGGCAACAAACGCCGTTGTGGGGTTGTCGGCGTAGTTTTCGATGGCCTCGTCGGTTGCGACGTAGCCAAACGTGATGGCCTCGTCTTGGGCCATGAGCGAGACGACCTGCTGGAAGCCAACGGCCGGGCCGCCGGTGCGGACCTGCAGGTTGACGCCAGTTGCTTGGCCGCCAGCGACGAGCGGGCCGGTGACGGTCTTGACGTCAGCATCGATCGTGGCGTTGGCCGAATCGATCATCTGGTACAGCGCACCGTGCTCGGCCTCAGGGAACCAGTCGGTCTGGATGGTGATGGTCTCGGGGCACACCGATGCGAGATCGACGCTGGCGACTTCCTCCGCCTCGGCGGCGACCGACTCGGTGGCGACTGGCGCTTCTTCTGCGGCAGGCGCAGAGTCGCTGCCGCACGCAGCGACAGTCATTGCGGCGACTGCACCGAATGCAGCCATCTGTGTCAAGCGAATATTTCGCATGGTGTCTCCCCCTAGAGAGTGTTGTGGTGAGCCGGAGCGTTCACGCCGGTAAAGCAGATGCTAGGTGATTGCACAATGAGGTCTTCACAGCCAGTGTGAACTTCTTGTTTCGCACTCGGGCCCGCGGCTTGCACATCTGCGGTTTGTCACACCCAGGTCAGACCTCGGTGCGACAAGTAGTCAGCTGGAACGCTTCTCGTGCCAGCTGCCGACGACCCGATTGCCAATCCAACCGAACATCATGAACACAGCAATTCCAAGCAGTGCAGACATGACGACAGCGCCGTACATCTGCTCGTACGCAGTGGAGTTCTGATACAGGTTGATCAGCCGGCCGAGGCCTGGTTCGCCCTGACGGAAGAAGAAGTCACCGACCACGGCACCGACAACCGAAAGGCCGGCCGAGATTTGTAGCCCAGTAAAAATCGACGGCATCGCGGCAGGGAACTGCAGCTTGATCAATCGGGTCAGACGGGAGGCGCCGTTGAGCGTCATCAACTCGTGGTACCCACGATCGACCGATAGCAGCCCAAACAATGTGTTCGCCACGATGGGGAAGATCGCAATGATGATGCACACCATCACGCGGGCTTTGAAATTGAAACCGATGACCGTGCCTATGAGGGGTACGAACGCCAGGATCGGCATGGCCTGCAACGCAATGAGGAATGGCCAGAGTGCGTTCTGCACCCATTTGGCCTGGCTCATCAGCGTGGCCAGCACGAAACCCAAGACAATGGCGATGGCGAGGCCGAGTGCTGCCACCTGGACCGACTCGAAGAGCCCTTCAAGCAACTTGACCAGGCCGCCGCCAGTACGTGAGCCTCCGGCGCCGCGCTCGATGTTCCAAGTGAGGAATGAGTCTTTGAGCACGTCGTGCGGGACGGGCACGAGGGGTTTCTTCGGCCCGGACATCAGCACATGATGGGTGAAATACCAGAAGCCGATGAACAGCACGAACACGCCGACCGGGCCCACAAATCGGCTCGGCCCGGCGAATCGCTTCGGCTTGACGGTGTCGGTGCTCACGGGTGTGCTCCTCGGAGATCGTTGGAGATTTTGCCGGACAGCTCGGCGAACGCTGAGTCGTATCGAATCTCATGTCTGCGGGGATACTCGAACGGCACCTCGTAGTCGGCAACGATGCGCCCGGGGCGAGCCGACATCACGAGCACGCGGGTGGAGAGGAACACCGCCTCGGCAATCGAGTGGGTAATGAACAACCCAGCGAAGTTCTTGGTCTTGAACAGTGAGAGCAGCTCGTCGTTGAGCCGTTCGCGGCTGATCTCATCGAGCGCACCGAACGGTTCGTCGAAGAGGAAAACATCGGGCTGCAGCACCAGTGACCGAGCGAGCGAGGCGCGCATCTTCATACCGCCTGAGAGCTGCCTTGGATACTTGTCCTCGTGCTCTGTGAGCCCCACGAGTTCAAGTGATTCTTCGACTCTTGGAGCCATTGTGGCGGAGTCGATGCCGTGGAGTTCGGCGATCAGCTCGACGTTCTTTCGAACGGATCGCCACGGAAAGAGCGTCGCATCCTGGAACACGTAGCCAATCGAGTCGCGATCGACGTTGCACTCGCCGCCTGTATGGCTTTCCAGGCCGGAGGCGATTCGCAAAAGCGTCGACTTGCCGCACCCGGACGGGCCCACAACGGTGACGAACTCGCCCCGCTCGATACTGATGGAAACGTCGTCGAGTGCATGTGTCCCATCTGGAAACACCATCGACAGATTTTTAAATTCGAGCGCATGCTCGCGTGTAGCGGACAACGGATCTTCTCCCCTTATTGGTTCGCTGGTGAGTGGGCGAATTGTGAGTGGCTCACGCTGCGAGACGTCGACCATTCCGCCACACGATGCGCTCGGCTGGGCCGAACGCAATCGCCTCCCGGAGCGTAGCCGCCTTGACAGCTACGAGATCAGCCCGCTGGCCGACCGTCAGTGTTTGGGCACCGAACGAGGTCACCCGGCCGGCGACCGTGCTGACCGACGACCAGGCGTCATGGGGGAGGAGGTGGCTGGTCATGATCATGAGGCCCGCTGTTTCGAAGGGGCAGGCCCGACCAACCGGGTTGAACGGGTCCTGCAGGTTGTCGGCACCGGCCGCGACCTGTGCGCCAGCGGCGCGCAGGGCAGCCACAGCGGTGAGTCCTCGAGGCATTGGGCTGTGGCCTCGGCCCTGGAGGAACAGGTTGGTGTGGGGGAGCGCTACGACGCCGATGCCTGCTGCTGCAACCGCTTCAGACGTTGCCCGCTGATCGCGCTCGGACTGCATCGAGAGGCTGACGCAGTGGCTCGCGGTGACCGGCTGGTTAAAGCCTGTGGCGACCAACTCGGCAAGTTCGGCCAGGCCGGTCGCGTTCGGGTCGAGCGTCTCGTCGGTGTGTAGGTCGACGCCAACGCCGTGATCAGCGGCTGTTTGCAGGAAGAATTCGGTCGGACCAAGCGTGTCACCACCTTCAAGGTGCGGGCATCCGCCGACGAGATCAGCTCCCGCACGCAACGCGTCGTGCAGCAAAGCCCGCTGATCGGCGCCTCCGGGCCCCATCACTGGCCAGCCGCACAATGCCACGATCTCGACGTCGATCACGTCGGCAACCCGGCGTTTTACTTCGAGGAGCGCCTCGATACTCGCGAGACCTTGCTCCAGAGTCGTGTCGGCGTGGCTGCGCACGGCTCGAAAACCGTTGGCTGACATCAACCGTGCGGCGCGTTCTGCCCGCTCGATAGTTTCGTCGACGTCAAGCAGGTCGCGATTCGCACGCATCGCAGTGATTGCACCCATGAGGTCGCCGGTCGGGTTCACGATCCCTTCGGCCAGAAACGCCTTGTCGAGGTGGGCATGGGGCTCGACCGCTGCAGGCATCAGCACATGGCCGCGCAGGTCAACCACTTCGTCTGTGGGTTCCGTGGCGAGGTCGCCAATGCCTGTGATCACACCATCCATGATGCGGATGTCCTGTTGCAGATTTGTCACATCCGCATGAACCGTGGTCGCCCGTTGCAGCAATATCGAAGCCATCGTGCGAACATAGACGCCATGGTCGCTGCAAAAGATCTCAAACTCGGTGCTTTTTTCTTTGGTGGAGTCGAGATGGACGATGCCGGTGCCGGCTTACCTAATCCAATGGA
>CALAHA010000116.1 GCA_937891565.1 uncultured Ilumatobacter sp.
CGGCACGCCCGACCAGAGGCGACATGCGGGCATGTGTCCGGCCGCACACCGCAGGCTCGCGAGTGATCGAGCAGAGGTCGCCCGTCCAGTACCGCAGGACGGGGAACGCCTGCTTGGTGAGGCTCGTCAGCACCAAGACGCCGACTTCGCCGTCGGGCAGTCGATCGCCGGTATCTGGGTCGACGATTTCGGGCAGGAAGTGGTCTTCCATGATCACGAGGCCGTCTCGGTCGGCCGTCTCGCACGACACGCCCGGCCCGATGACTTCGGACAAGCCGTAGATGTTGACCGCAATGATGCCGAGACCGGCTTCGATTGCATCGCGTGTCGCATTCGACCACGGCTCAGCACCGAGAATCCCAACTTGCAGCGAGCAGTCAGGCCCGGATTCGCCAAGCAACTCGGCCAGAGTCAGTGCATACGACGGCGTGCAGCAGATTGCCTCGGGAGCGAAGTCTTCGAGCAGCATCAACTGTCGTTCGGTGTTACCACCTGAGACCGGGATGACGTTGAGGCCCGCTTCGGTCGCACCATCGTGTAGCCCGAGCCCGCCGGTGAAGAGCCCGTAGCCATAGGCGTTATGCAGCATCTGGCCAGGTTCTATTCCGGCACCGCGCAGGCAGCGGGCGACACAGTCGGCCCACACCTGAAGATCGTCAGAGGTGTAGCCAACCACGGTCGGCTTGCCCGTTGTACCCGAGCTGGCGTGTACTCGAGCGAGTTGATCGCGAGGGACGGCGAAGAGGCCAAACGGATAATTCTCACGCAGGTCGGCTTTGCGAAGGAACGGGAAGTTGGCCAGATCGTCGAGCGTTGTCGGGTCGGCCACGTCGGCAATGCGTTCAGCCATGACGGGCACGTTGGCCCGCAGACTCGCAATTGTTGACTGCAAACGTTCGAGCTGCAGCGCTTCGAGCTGCGGGCGCGGCATCGTCTCGATATCGCGCTGGTGAAATCCGGTCGTTGGCATGTCTTCCCCCTGGTTGTGGAGTCATCCTGACAGCTCGTCTGCAGATCGTCAAGGCCTTAATGATCTGCAGAACAAGAATCTTCAGGTGCCTCAGTGTTGAGTATTTTTCGGAGCAGACCGGTGAACCGATCGAGTTCAGCCGGCGACAGCGCAGCGAACAAGTCACCCTCTCGCACGTTCTGTGCCTGATAGGCCATTCTCAACATCTCGACACCGGCGGGCGTTGCGGTCACCGAGACGAGTCGACCGTCGTCATGGTCTCGATTGCGACAGGCCAGCCCCTCCTTTTCGAGTGTGGTGACGACACCGGACACCGCTGCTCGCGAGACTCCGGAGAGCCGTGCAATCTCTCGAACCTCTAAGGAATCGAAGACCCAGACAGTGAACAGCACGCGGAATCCGGCGATCGACAATCCGAGTGGTCTGTGCACTGCGGATTCGAGGTCGCCAACCACTCGCGCCGACACACGAAACAAATCGAACATCGCAGCAAACGTGCCGAGGTCGATGGGGTGGTCGTTGTTGCCGAGTTCCACTACCCGCTCAGCGGCGCGCCGCTCGAAGTCGTCGGGCTCAGTCATTGGGCTTCGTTCCCAGCGCCTCGACGACCGAGCCGCCAAGCGTCAATGTCTGACCCCGGAAGATCGCAATGATCTCCCCCGCCTCGTTGCACACATCGACGTCGTGCACGGTGTTGCGCCCACGAGATGCAACCGAGCGGCTGGTGGCTGTCAGCCGGTCGCCGGCATATGCCGCCTTGATCCATTCGATCGACGCAGTCGTGGCGAGCGACTTCTCGTCGCCCGCGTTCGATGCGTGGCCCATCACTGTGTCCGCGAGCGAGAAGATGATGCCGCCATGACAGGTGCCCAACCCGTTCGTCATAGCGTCGGTCACCGTCATCGACGCCGTAGCAGCACCGAGTTCGGCACCATCGATGACGATGCCGAGCCCCTGCGCCACATCGTCTCGCTCGTGCATTGCGGCCGATGCGGCAGTGACCTGGCTCATCTGCCGAACCATACTTTCCCTTGCGGTTGCACGGACGAGACCATGTGAGACTGAAGCCATGGGATCGCTACTGATCGTCACCGGACCGCCCGGATCAGGCAAGTC
>CALAHA010000117.1 GCA_937891565.1 uncultured Ilumatobacter sp.
CCGGCCGACGACTTTGACCACCCGACGCTCGAGCCCGGTCACCGCCTTGAGCGGCACGTGCTCTACCGAATCAGTCGCTGACTGACGGTGTCCAGATCGTGCAGTTGGTCTGCAACTGAGCCATGTTGTGAAAGTGGGACTCGCAATACATCTGTTGTGCGGTCTACGATGACTGAATGGTCACCTTGTCGGAGCCGCCAATAGATGGTCGACGGGCGCGCCGCGAGCGCAGCCGTGTCGCTGTCATCGACGCCGTTTTTACGCTCGTACGCAATGGCAAAGTACCTCCGATCGCCGAAGACGTCGCCGAGCAGGCCGGGGTTTCGGTGTCTTCGATCTTCCGTAACTTCGATGGTCTCGACGACATGCAACGTCAGGCGTTCGACGTGTTTCGAGAGCGCTACGCCCACCTCTTCGACCCGGTGGTTGATTCTGCTGCGCCGCGTGCGGAACGAGTTGCGAAGCACGTGCGTGCCCGGCTCGATCTACTGACCGTCGCTGGGCCGATGATGCAGATCGCACGACAGCGTGCGCTCGACTATCAACCGATGGCCGAAGGGGTCGGTCGGAGTCGATCGCAGCTGTCCGATCAGGCGCGTGCGCACTTCGCATCTGAGGCGGCACAACTGTCACCTGCCGAAGCGGCCAACCTGCTCGCTGTGATCGATGCCATGACTTCGCCCGAGGCCTACGAGGTCTTACAGGCTGCACACGGCCGTTCTGATCGGCAGATCTCACGATCGTGGGTTCGTTCGCTTACGGCAATTCTTGACAGCTGGCCCCGCCTGTACACCGACACCGACCCCGGACTCGACACCGGACTCAATAAGGAGAACACTGGATGACTCGCGCGGCACGTTTCGAAGGAAAAATCGGCAAGACCCTTGCCGATTCCGAGCCCTGGTTCGACGAGCCACCGCACCCCGGCAATGGTGCGCCGAACGTCGTGGTCGTCCTGCTCGACGACACGGGCTTCGCGCAGTTCGGTTGCTACGGCTCCGACATCGATACCCCGAACGTCGACGCTCTCGCGGCAGCCGGCGCACAGTTCACCAACTTCCATGTCACGCCACTCTGTTCGCCGACTCGCGCGTCGCTACTGACTGGTCGTTCGCAGCACGCCGTCGGGATGCGTTCCGTGTCGAACTTTCGCACGGGCTTTCCCAGCCAGCTCGGCCATATCAGTAACCACGCAGCCACCGTTGCCGAAGTCCTCCGGGACGAGGGGTACGCCACCTTCTGCGTGGGTAAGTGGCACCTCGCACCGATGGAGCAGTGCTCAGCAGCCGGCCCGTTCGAGCAATGGCCATTGGCTCGGGGCTTCGACCGCTTCTACGGCTTTCTCGAAGGTGAGACCGATCAGTTCCACCCGTCGCTGGTGTGCGACAACCACATGATCGACCAGCCGAAGTCGGCTGAAGACGGTTATCACGTCAGCGAAGACATGATCGACCAGCTGATGAAGATGGTCAGCGACAGCAAAGGCGTGCGACCCGACCGCCCGTTCTTCGCGTATGTGCCATTCGGCGCGACGCACGCGCCACATCAGGCGCCACAGGCCTATATGGACAAGTACCGCGGGAAGTACGACGAAGGTTGGGACGTCATCCGCGAGCGCTGGTTTGCTCGGCAGCTCGAACTCGGCGTGATCCCTCCGGAAACCGAGCTTGCGCCACGTAACCCGGGCGTCGATGCGTGGGACGACCTGTCGGAGAACCAGCAGCGCTTTAACTGCCGTCTGCAGGAAGCGTTTGCCGCATTCCTCGACCACACCGACGACCAGATTGGCCGCCTCATCGACGGTCTGCGTGACATGGGCGAGCTCGAGAACACGATTGTGGTGGTGCTCGCCGACAACGGTGCCTCGCAGGAGGGTGGCCCGTTCGGCGTCATGCACGAGATGAAGTTCTTTAACGGCATCTTTGAAACAGCCGATCAGGTGATGGATCAGATCGACGACATCGGTGGTCCGCACAGTCACACCAACTACCCGTGGGGTTGGGCGCAGGCCGGCAACTCCCCGTTCAAGTGGTACAAGCAGAACACGCACGAAGGCGGTGTGCACGTGCCCATGATCGTCAGCGGCCGAGGTGTCGCCGTGCCTGGTGCGTTGCGTCATCAATTCGTCAATGTGTCCGACATCGTTCCGACGATCTACGAGATGGTCGGTGCCACAGCACCCGAGGTGTACAACGGGCTCGAACAACTGCCCGTAACCGGTCGTTCGTTCACCAATGCGTTGGCCGATGCGTCGGCTCCGACCGCGAACACCGTCCAGTACTTCGAAATGGCCGGCAGCCGAGCACTCGTTGCTGGCGACCAGGAGTCGCTGTGGAAAGCCGTCTGTAAGCACGACAAGGGTGCCGACTACGACACGGAAACCTGGGAGCTCTACCACTTGAGCAACGACTGGTCCGAGTGCACCGACCTGGCTGGCGAAGAACCGGAGAAGCTCGCCGAGTTGGTCGACCTGTGGTGGCAGGAAGCCGACAAACACGGTGTGCTTCCGCTTGACGATCGCACGATCGAACTGTTCGGCAGCAGGTTCCGCGACCACTCGCCGCATCCGGTCGACAAGCGGTACGTCTATCGTCCGCCGATGTCACCGATGCCTGGACAGGCCTCGGTCTCACTCGGTGGCACGTCGTTCGACCTTACGGCGCGAGTGACGCGAGCCGCCGGCGAACAGGGTGTGCTGTACGCAACCGGTACCGAGAATTCGGGCGCCTCGATCTTCGTGCAGAACAACAAGCTGGTCGTTGACTACAACGCATTCGACGACCATTTGATCGTCGAGTCCGACATCGACGTGCCAGTCGGCTCGAGTGCCCTCGGCGTGCACGTGCGCCGTACCGGCGTCAAGACGGGCACGATCTCGCTGAGCGTCGACGGCGTGGCAACCGAGCCGGCCAAGCTGCCGCTGTTCATGACAATGATGTCGTCAGTCGGTCCGAGCGTCGGCTACGACTACGGCTCTGCTGTATCGCAGCGTTACACCGGACCGTTCCCGTTTGAAGGCACGCTGCACGAGGTCGTCGTTCAGCTCCTGTCTCGCGATGCTGTCGAGGCCGAGCGAGCGAACGCCGCAAGTGAAATGAGCCGCCAATGAGTTGCGTACGGGGTCAGGCCCCTTTCGCAACTCTGTGCCCTCCCGGCTCGATCCCTCGCAACGATTTCACTACAACGATTTCACTACAACGATGTCGCTACTGAAATGGAGTTCCCGATGAGTTTGACCGTCACGC
>CALAHA010000118.1 GCA_937891565.1 uncultured Ilumatobacter sp.
ATCGAGTTTCACACGCTTGTCACCGAGACGTCATCTCGTCGTTCGGGGGATGCCGTTCACTGACGTAGCATCGCCACATCCTGGGCGACCGTTTCGGGCGGACCGTCGCAGCCAGGGGGAGAACAGATACCCGTCATTCATCGACTTCGGCCGGTGTCCGCCCACACGAAAGAAGTGAAAATGAAACGATCTACAACAAAGCGTTCATTCGTCGCTCTTGCTGCGGCCGCCTCACTTGTGCTTGCAGCATGTGGCAGCGACGAGCAGGCCAGCACCGCAACAGAAGCACCCGCTGCCAACGCCGACCGAGAAGGCTGGCCCGAGAAGCTTGTCTTCACGCTCACCCCGAGCCAGGAGACCGGTGGCCTCATCGAAACAGCGCAGCCCCTCGCCGACATGCTCGGTGAGCTTCTCGGCATCGAAGTCGAAGCGCTCGTGCCGACCGACTACGCGGGCGTCATCGTCGCCCTCGAGTCAGGCCAGGCCCAGATTGCCGGAGGTCTCGGACCGCGCCAAATGGTGCAAGCCGAAGAGCAGGCTGGCGCTGAGCTGATTCTGCAGGCTGAGCGTTATGGTTCGCTGCTCTACGTGACGCAGTGGTTCACCAACGACCCCGACACCTACTGCGATGACACACCGGTGGCCGACGAAGACGGCTTCCTGTTCTGCAACGGCGTCCTCGATGCCAAGAGTGCTGCTGACGGCCCGATCGGTGCCGACAAGTTGGCACTGCTTGCAGGCCAGACCGTGTCGTTCGTCGACCAGGGTTCAACCTCCGGCTACGCCATCCCGGCGCTGCAACTCGTCGAAGCTGGCATCGATCCCATCGATGACATCAACGGCCTGTTCGCTGGCGGCCACGACGGCTCGGTCCAGGCTGTCTACGACGGCGACGCCACCGTTGGCGTGTCTTTCAACGACGCTCGCGGCACGATCGAAGAGACCAGCCCCGACGTCGGCCAAAAGGTCGTTGTCTTCGGTTGGTCCGGCCCGATCCCGAACGACGGTTTCGCCGTTGCCGGTGACCTTCCCGACTCCCTCGTCGCGGCCATCACGGCTGCGTTCGTTGATATCGCCGGCACCGAAGAAGGCGCCGCCGTACTCGACGAGCTCTACGAAATCGATGGCCTCGTGCCAGTCGACTCCGCAGACTTCGACGTGATCCGTCAGCTCGAAATCAAGCTCGGCGACGTCCTCGATTGATCTCACCCGCCAGAGTTGCGAAAGGGGCCTGACCCCAGACGCAACTCTGGCATGATCAACCCGTCCGCAATCCCAACGTCCAGGTCCCGTCACACATGATTCGCTTCAGCAAAGCCAACGTCACGTACCCCAACGGGGTGTCGGCGATGAACGACCTCGACCTCGAGATCGATGACGGCGAATTTGTGGTCATCGTCGGGCTCTCGGGCGCAGGAAAATCGACGCTCATCAGGGCCGTCAACGGCTTGGTCCCGCTCACCTCCGGCGAACTGAACGTCAACGGCAACGACGTCCATTCGCTCAGTCGCGCCGGCCTACGCGAGCTGCGCTCCGACGTCGGAATGATTTTCCAGGGCTTCAACCTTGTCGATCGCACCACCGTGTTGAAGAACGTCCTGATGGGCCGCCTCCACAACGTGCCCACCTGGCGCACCTTGATCGGCAAGTATCCGCAGGCCGACATCGACATCGCCGCCCGTGCACTCGCACAGGTCGAGATCATCGAAAAGACCTATACCCGCGCTTCGGACCTGTCCGGCGGCCAACGCCAGCGCGTCGGCATTGCCCGAGCGCTCGCACAGGAACCGTCGATCATCCTTGCTGACGAGCCCGTTGCCTCACTCGACCCGCCGACAAGCCACGTCGTGATGCGCTACCTGCAGCAGATCAACCGCGAGCTTGGCATCACCACGATCGTCAACCTCCATTTCCTCGACCTCGCCACCGCCTACGCCGACCGCATCATCGGCCTGCGTGACGGCGTCCTCGTGTTCGACGGCCCCGGAAGCGAATGCGACGCGACCGTGTTCGAAAGCATCTACGGGCGCAGCCTTACCGCCGACGACACGATGGCCAAACAAGCCGCGCTCTGACGTCACCACCTCCGATGGCCACCCTTCACGACGGCGTCGTCAGCGCGACAGCTCCGACACTCCCGGCGAAACCAGGTATGTCGATGTTTGCCATCGGGACCGCGATCGGCGCGATCGTGCTCACGATCATCACTGCCATCAGCGTTGGGTTCTCGCTCAGCGAGATCATCTCCAACTTCGGGCGGAAGAACTCGGTCGTTGAAGGGTTACTGAACCCTGACTGGGGTCAAATTTGGTCACGACGGTCGCGGTCGGCGTTCATCGAGACGTTGCAGCTCGCGGTGCTCGGCACTGCCACCGGAGCAACAGTTGCCTTGCCACTGGCGCTCTGGTCGACCACCTTCGGCAACCCGAATCGCGCGCTACGCACCCTGGTGCGCAGCTGCAACAACGTCATCCGCTCGATTCCCGACCTGTTATGGGCACTGCTCTTCGTCACAGCGGTGGGCATCGGCGCGCTCAGCGGTTTACTCGCGCTCTTCTTCTTCTCGATTGCCGTCACGACCAAACTCACGTCCGACACCCTCGACGGCATCGACATGGGCCCAATCGAAGCGGCCAACGCATCAGGTGCCAGCCTCACCCAAATGCTGCGAACCGCGGTGGTGCCCCAGATTCTGCCCTCGTACACGTCGTTCGTGCTCTACAACTTCGAACTCAACCTACGTGCATCGGCGGTGCTCGGCCTTGTCGGCGCCGGCGGCATTGGTGCCCGCATCGAATTCTTCCGCGGTCGAGGCGACTGGGAAAAGTTGTGGGGCCTCGTCGTGATGTTCTTCCTCGTCGTGTTCATCGTCGAGCGCATCTCCGTCACCCTCCGTCGGAGGCTCATCTGATGACCGACTCGAAGTTGCGCGTCGATCGAGTACCGACGCCGCCTGATGGTGTCAAGCTCCCGAAGAAGCCGCTCGGGACCTTCCGCTGGATCTCCACGGCACTTGCGCTGACGCTCGTGCTGTGGTCAGTGCTTGAAATCGACGCGAAATGGTCGCGCTTGCCTGAAGCCCCCGCCGACATGTGGACGCTCGGCCGCGTCATGTTCGACAGCATGGAGGTCAGCAAGATTCCAGACTTGCTCAGCGCAATGTGGGAGTCGATCGCCATCGCGTGGCTCGGCACGATCATCGCCGCGATCTTCGCCGTGCCGCTGTCGTTCCTGGCGGCCAACAATCTCGTCGGCAAACCTGTTGCCTGGATCACACGCCAGGTGTTCAACCTGCTGCGAGCCATCCCCGAAATCATTCTGGCGTTGGCATTCATTCCGATCTTCGGTCTCAGGCCGATGGCGGGCGTTCTTGCGATCGGTGTCGGATCGATTGGCACGCTCGGCAAGCTCTTCTACGAGGTCATCGAAAGCATCAACAAGGGTCCGGTTGAAGCAGCCGACGCCGTCGGGGCCTCTCGCCTCCAGCGTCTTCGCTGGGGCGTGCTGCCGCAAGTGACGCCAGAAATCACATCATTTCTGCTGTATCGCTTTGAGGTCAACATCCGTGCCTCCGCGGTGCTTGGTCTCGTCGGTGCCGGCGGCATCGGTTCCGACCTCGCCGAGGCTCTGAAGTTCAAGGACTTTGGCACTGCCGGGCTCGGCTTGATCATCGTCGTGCTGGGCACCATCTGCGTCGACACGATTTCCGGCGCTGTACGTCGCCGTATCGTGAGCGGCAAGAAGACAGTGCTTGACGTTGATCAAGAGGCGTCACTCCACGTCGGCTCGATGTCGATGGGTATCTGAGCAATGGCTGACTCCGGACAACCAGCCGAGTTCATTCTCGGCGTCGACCTCGACGGCGTCGTTGCCGACCACACCTTTCGCTTTCGCGAAATCATGGCCGACCTTCGCGGCGTCGACCCCGAGACCATGCCACTCGAGCGTTCGTGGGACTTCGGCGAGTGGGGCCTCGAACCCGACGAGTACGCCCACTTCCATCGCATTGCCGTCATGGAACACGACATGTTCGCCACGATGCGAGTCATCGATGGAGCGGCTGAAGCGCTGTGGCGCCTGAGTGATGCCGGCGTCTGGATCCGCATCATCACGCACCGGCTCTACACCCACTGGGGCCATGCCAAGACGATTACCGACACGGCCAACTGGCTCGACACGCATCGCATCCCGTACCGCGATCTCTGTTTCCTCGGCAAGAAGCCACAGGTCGAAGCAGACGCCTACATCGACGACGCGCCACACAACATCGAGCAGTTGCGTGCAGCTGGCAATACCGTGATCGCCTTCGAGCAGCCCTACAACCGCTCCATCGACGGATTACGAGCTGTCAACTGGGCCGAAGTGGAAGCAATCGTCGCCGATTTGGCTGCGCAACACACCGGCCAGTTTCAGGCACAACTCCCCGGCATCGACGCCGGTTCTGATCGCGTTTACCGCAACCGCGACTGACAATCGCATGCAACGCACTCGGCCCGCAGGTTCATCAGGTTCGCCGCGGGTTAAAAGCGGCTGGGACCCATTGACGTCAACGCCTCGCCGCGACACTACAAACCGAGCTTGGTTGCCTGTCACATTTTTGGTCTGACCAGAGCGTGACACGACTGGCCGATTTAGCAGTACGTTGGCAACCATGAGCGAGCAGGTCACCGACCACTCTTCACCAGATCCTCGTGATCGTGATCACAATCACGAGGAGAATCACGACCGCAACGACGATGACCATGCCCATGGGCACAGTCATATGGTTCACCGTCACCGTGATGTCACGGGCGGCACTGTGCGCGCTGCCGTATTCGGCGTCAGTGACGGCCTGGTCTCCAATGTGGCGCTGATTTTGGGTGTGGCTGCGGCAGCATCGACCCGTTCGAACGTACTCGTCGCAGGCGTTGCCGGCTTGCTCGCAGGCTCGGCATCCATGGCCGCCGGTGAGTACGTGTCGATGAAAGCTCAAGCCGAGCTGGTCGAACGAGAACTCGCAATCGAGAAGCGATCCATCGCCAAGCAACCAGAGATGGAGACCCGCGAGCTCGCCGCTATCTACCGCCGGCGTGGTGCCGATGCCGAGACCGCAAAGCGCATGGCCGAACAGGTCCACCAAAACCCTGACATCGCCCTCGACGTGCATGCTCGTGAAGAACTGGGCGTCGACCCCGACGAGACCGGCAACCCGGCCGCCGCTGCGATCAGCTCGTTCTTTGCGTTTGCCATCGGTGCAATGATCCCGCTCCTCCCCTGGTTCTTCAGCGAGGGCAACGCAGCGGTCATTGCGTCGTCCATCCTCGGCCTCATCGCTGCCGCCACCGTAGGCGTCGTGCTGGCCCGGTTCACCGAACGCTCGATGCTGCGCACAGCAGGCCGACAGGTCGGCTGGGCTGTTGTTGCCTGCTCCGTCACCTGGGTGATCGGTAGCTGGCTGGGCGCCGTCGTCTGATGGGCGTGTCGCACATGGGCGACACTCCTGAATCAGCTGCAGCAGCGACCACCCGTGAGTGGGTCGATCGCGTGCACTCGCTCCTCGGCCTGCACGCCACGGAGGGCAACTCGATCGAGGTGCTGCGCAACGGCGACGAAATCTTCGCGTCGATGCTCGATGCGATCAACAACGCCGAGCGAACGGTCGACATCGTCACATTCGTCTTCTGGACTGGCCACGTTGCAGACCGGTTCGCCCGCGCACTCGCCGGCGCAGCCAATCGTGGCTGCCGTGTGCGCGTGCTCATCGACGCGCTCGCCGAACGAAAGCTTGACGCCGGTCTCGTGTCGGTGATGAAAGGGGCCGGTTGCGACGTTCGCTGGTTTCGACCGTTCACTGACGAAAAGATCCCCCAGCTCAACGGAGCAAACAACCGCACCCATCGCAAGATCCTCGTCATCGATGGCAGCGCCGGTTTTATCGGCGGTGTCGGGATCGCCGACGAATGGTCGGGTAACGCTCAGAACGAGAACGAGTACCGCGACACACATCTTCGTGTCCGGGGCCCTGCAGTCGCCGGCCTCCTCGCTGGCTTCATCGACAATTGGGCCGACCACAACCACAGCGGCTTCGACCCGATGTCCGAACCGCTCATCGACATGACGCCATCGGGCGACTCGACCTGTGTCGTCGTCCAAGCTGCCGCTGAAAATGGATCGAACGACATCTGGCGGCTGATGATCACCCTGATCGCCTGTGCGCAGCACC
>CALAHA010000119.1 GCA_937891565.1 uncultured Ilumatobacter sp.
CCTGGGTCGATGGCGCAGCGCGCGATCGACGAAAGTCGCGCCCGGCCATCGACCACGCCGAACGTCAGGACGACGGGTCGCACCTGACCACGCTCTGGGCCCGTCGCCAGCAGTGGTACCCGCCCGGCCGACCCGATGTGCTCGAACGGTATGTGCACGACCTGATCGAGGCCCGTGACCCCGAAGAGGGTCATCTCGCCGTCGGCCGTTATCGCATGGAAGACACGATCGGGAAGATCACTGCACCGACGATGGTCGTGGGGGCAACGGCTGACCCGCACGCGTTCGGTGAACTCGAACCGGTCGCCAGCCGCATGAGTTCGGCGCGTACCGCCATTGTCGAAGGCGGCACCGTGGGCCTGCTCGAAGACAAGGCGACCGAACTCGCCGAACTCGTCGTCGGCTTCCTCGCCGACTGACACCGGCACCAGCGGCAGTGCCCTGACCGGAACACGGCGGGGGCGATTCGCTCAGCGCAGTGCGTCGATGGCCTGATCCGCGGTGCACAGCTCGGTCATGAAGGTGCCGTGGTTGTGGAGGAAGACCCAGTGCTTGTCCGGGTCTTCGGAGCCACAGGCGTCGTAGGGCTCGACGATGCGGTATCCGTGCTGCGAGGCGGCTGCCACGGTGGCGTCCTCGCACACATGGGTCGCCCCGCCGGCGACGATCAAGGTGTCGATGTCGTGGGCCCGCAGGGTGGCGTCGAGCGAGGCGACGCTGCCAGCGCTGAGGCGGTCGAGTGTGTCCGTCGTCCCCTCGCTGGCAGCGAGCGCGAACAGGTCGGTGAGCGTCGGCCGGCCGTCGGCGGCACGTCCGGCGTCGGCCG
Source organism: uncultured Ilumatobacter sp. (assembly GCA_937891565.1). Taxonomy (GTDB): domain Bacteria; phylum Actinomycetota; class Acidimicrobiia; order Acidimicrobiales; family Ilumatobacteraceae; genus Ilumatobacter_A. The sequence goes on from CALAHA010000119.1 coordinate 827, forward strand.
TGACGGGGCTGGCGAGGTAGGCGTCGAGATCGGCGGCTGCGCCTGGGCGCCAACACACCGCGTTCGGCGAGAACGGCGAGAAGTGCGATTTGAGCACCCGCAGATCTGGCTGCCGTTCGATCAGGTCGTCGATGACGTCCGAGCCCCAGGCGCCCTTCGGCGAGGCTGCGCCGAGAATTCCCATCGCGTCGAGCCGTTGGCGCATCGGCTCCGGGAGGTAGCTGGCGTCGTAGGCCGAGCACACGGCCACCCACATCATGTCGGCGGCGCGGCACGCATCGACCAGGCGGAGCAAGGTTGCCAGGCTGTCGCGATAGAGCGAGTTGTCGAGTTCCGGATTGGACGCGAACGCTCCGTCCGGATGGACGACGTCGTTGGCGATGTCGACGACGATCAATGCCGTGCGCGTCGGGTCGATGGTCGTTGGTGGCGCGGCCATGTCGCGGACGCCAGCTTCGGTGATCGAGCGTGTTGATGGCATGTCTGCTCCCTTTGGTCCGCTTTTTAGCTTGACACGAGCGCCTCTGGCGGTAAAGGTAACGTAATAGAACCTTTCAAACCTCAGGGGAGTTACATGCGTCATCACACAGTTGGACAGCGGATGCGGCCGATCGTCGCCGGTCTCATGGCATTCGGTCTCGTCGCCGCTGCATGCAGCAGCGACAAGGGCGAGACAACGGCCACCGAGCCGGTCGCCAGCGAGCCGGTTGCCACCGAGGCACCAGCCGAAGAACCGGCCGAGGAACCAGCTGAAGAACCAGCTGAAGAACCGGCTGAAGAACCAGCCGAGGAGCCAGCCAGCGACAGTCCGGCAGCCGTCGTGCTCGCCGCGATGGGGCTCGACGGCAACGAGGAACTCGGCGCTGGAGCCACCTGGAACATTGGTGCCACGCTCTCGTTCAGCGGTCCCGGCGGATTCGCTGCCGAACTCGAAAAGAACGGCATCGAGTTGGCCATCGAGCACATCGCTGCGGCCGGCGGACCCGAGATCGTCGTCGAGTACGGCGACAACGCGACGGGCGGAGATCCCGAAGCGGCGGCGAATGCCAACACCAACCTCGGTGAGAAGGGCATCGGCGTCAAGCTGAGCGACTTCGCTGATGGCCTCGGCGCCGGGTTCCCGACGCTTGCACAGTACGAGATCCTCACGCTCGACGCCGCTGCCGGTACCGGCACGGGGCCTGGCGTCGGCTTCGACCTCTACTGGGGGCCGCGAGCCTTGACACCATTCGACGGATTCCCCGGCGTGATGGGTTACGTCGCTGCCACGAATCCTGATGCGACGTCGATGGCTGTGCTCTCCAACGATGCGGGCCCGGCCAACGATTTCAACGCCGCCTACTTCGAGGCCCAGGGCGCGAGCGCCGGCCTCGAGTTGGGATTCATCGAACTGATTCCGTTCACGGCGCAGGACTTCTCGGCCTCGATCGCCAAGCTGCAGGCCGAACAGCCCGACATCATCGTGCTCGACCTCCACTTCGGCACCGAGGGCGGATTCTTCCGCCAGGCAATCAATGCCGGCATCGACCCGTCGACGATCTACTCGACCGAGCTGACCGGTTTCTCGGCCGTCACCAGTCAGGGTGCCTTCGACGAAGCGCCGTTCGTGTACGCCGGTGACTATGCGCCAGAGGCGCAGGACAACCCGCTGATGAACATGGTCGCGGCCGAGTACGAAGCGACCTACGGCGCACCCATCGATGATCAGGCCGCTCGCTACTACCAGGCCACGCTGCTCCTCTGGGAGCTGTACATGCGCACCCTTGCCAACGGCGGCGACGTCGACTCCGGCCCAGACCTGCAGGCCTCGCTCATCGAGGACCCGACGTTCGTCACGCTCTGGGGTGGCAGCGCTGACAGCACCGAGACGTTCAGCTTCGATCTGGACAAGCACTGGGTCGACAGCTACCCGCTCGCTGTCTACAGCTTGGAGGGCGGTGTCAACACCCTGATCGCCACCTATGACATCTCGATCGACGCCGACGGTGCTCGCACCGCTGACAACTTCGAGCTGGCAAGCTGATCTGAACATGGAGACCTTGGGGGCTGGCCGGTGATCCTCGCGATCACCGGCCAGCAGGTCCGTCAGTTGACGGTCAATGGGCTGATCAACGGGGCGGAGTTCGGGCTCCTTGCTGTCGGCTTCGCGTTGATGCTCGGCGTGGTCGGTCGTTTCAACTTCGCGTACGCGTGGATCTATGCCCTCGGCGGTTACTTCGCGCTTTTCTTTGCCGACCCCGCACGTCTCGGGCTCAACATCTGGCTCGGCATGCTGCTGGGCATCATGTGTGCCGCGGTGGTCGGGGTCGCCACCGAAGCAGCGATCTTCGCGCCGGTGGCGCGGCGCGCCGGGCCCTCGGCGCTGATGACCGTCTTCATTGCATCGCTTGGCCTGGCGATCATCGGCGAGAACCTGATCCGATTGTTCTGGGGGTCGGCACCGCTGAACTTCTTTCCGGCCCTCCAAGAGGTCGGCTTCAAGGTCAAGCCGATCCGCTCGTGGGGCACGGTGATCACCAACGTCAAGCTGTTCAAGGCGGTCTCGTGCGCCAGTGCAGTGCTCGTCGTGGCTGGCGTGCTGCGGTTCACCGGTTTGGGGCGCGAGATCAAAGCGACGCGATCGAATCCGGAACTCGCCGGCGTGCTCGGCATCGCCACCCGACGAGTCCACCTGATCGTGTTCGCCATCGCGTCGGCGATGGCCGGGTTGGCGGGCTTCTGGGTGGGCGTCGAGTTCTCCTTGCAGCCGTCGATGGGCTTCCAGGCACTGTTCTTCGGTGTCGTCGCGGCCTTCCTGGCAGGGCCGGCGAGTTCACCGATCAAGATCTTCCTCGCGGGCGTGGCCTTGGCGCTCATCGAGCAGTACGCCACGCTGTGGATCGACAGCCAACGTGCGCAACTCGTCGTCTTCGCCGTCCTCCTGGTGTATCTGGTCGGCCGTTCCTTTGACCTCGTTGCGCTGCCAAAGCGACTCCTGCGGAGCGCTACATGACGATCTGGATCAACTATCTCGATCAGATCCTGATCTTTTCGATCTACGCCCTGTCGCTCAACCTGCTGCTCGGCTACGCCGGCCAGGTGTCGGTCGCGCATGCTGCGTTCGGTGCCGTCGGCGGGTACACCGTGGTCCACTACACGACGACACACGAGATGTCCTTCTTGCTGGCGCTCTTCATCGGGGTCGTGTTCGCCACCGTGTTCGGGACGTTGTTGGCGCTCGCGTCGATGCGGCTCACCGTCGAGTTCCTCGTGTTGATGACGCTGGCCCTCGGTCAGGTGTTGATCGGTGTGATCTCGACCTATTCGTGGTTGGGTGCATCGTTTGGGATCACCACCGGCGTGCCCGCCGCGTCGTTTTTCGGCTGGGAGGTCGACACGCCGCGGGAGTGGATCGTGCCGTTGCTGATCATGGCGTCGATCACGTATTTCATCTGTCAGCGCATCGGTGAGTCCGCATACGGCCGTGTCCTGAAGGGCATTCGAGAAGACGAGCAAGCGACCCAGTCGCTCGGCAAGAACGTGTTCCGCGCCAAGGTCATCGTGTTCGCTGTCTCGACCGGGCTCGCCGGCCTGGCGGGCGGGTTGTACGCCGGGTACTTCCGTCTCGCGAAGCCTCAGGCGTTCGAGTTCGGCATCAGCATCGCGATCTTTACGATGGTCGTCGTCGGCGGCCAGGGCAATCTGGCCGGTTCGGTCCTCGGAGCGGCCCTGGTCATCCTTGCCGAGCCCTTCTTCGAACGCGCCGTCTCGCTCAGTCCGGAGAACGCCGGGATCGTCCGCCTCGTGCTGTACGGCAGCCTGTTGCTGATCGTCATCATGGTGCGCCCGCAGGGGTTGCTCCCCGAAGGCAAGCGCATCATCGGCAAACCCAAGCCTCCGCCGGCCGGGCTGCGCCATGTGTCGGCCACCGCGAACGACGTGGTCGGCGGCGACGCAGCCGACCCGTCGGAGCCGGTGCTGGTCGTGTCGGGGCTGTCGAAGAGCTTCGGGGGCATTGTGGCGGCAGAGGAACTCGAGTTTCGGCTCCACCCGGCCGAGATCACGGCCCTGGTTGGGCCGAACGGGGCGGGCAAAACCACAGTGTTCAACCTGCTGACCGGCTTCATCGCGGCCGACCAGGGCTCGGTTCTGCTGCGCGGCCAGGAGCTGGTCGGCAACACACCCGATGCTGTGGCCCGCTCCGGCATGGTCCGCTCGTTCCAGGACGTGCGGCTTTTCTCGCGCCTCACCTGCCTCGACAACGTCGCGATGGCCGCACCGCACCAGTCCGGTGAGCGCTTCGACCAGATTTGGACGCGACCGGGCCCAGCGGCAGCCGACGCCGTGCGGGCCCGTGAACTCGGCATGCACTGGCTCGAGTTCGTCGGCCTTGCTGACCAAGCACTGACCCCGGCGGCTGACCTCGGTTACGGCGAGGCCAAACTTGTTGCGCTCGCCCGTGTCATGGCCACCGAGGCGCCGGTGCTCCTGCTCGATGAGCCGGCATCTGGTATCGACACGGAATGGGTCGAGCGCATGAAAGAGTTGATTGCCCGGGTACGCGATGAGGGTCGCACGGTGTGCCTGGTCGAGCACAACCTCCACGTCGTCGAGGCACTCGCCGACCGTGGCTACTTCATGGAGCTTGGTCGCATCACGGCCGAAGGAACCATGCAGGAACTGATGAGCGATCCGCGCCTGGCAGCGGCCTACTTCGGAGCCGAACATGGCTGAGCGCGTGCTCGACGTCGAAGGTCTGCGGGCCGGCTACGGCCGCAAGGAAGTCGTGTTCGGCGTTGATCTGCACGTCGAGGCCGGCGAGATCGTCACGCTGATGGGGCACAACGGCGCGGGGAAGTCGACCACCCTGCGCACGGTGCTGGGAACGCTGCCCGCACGCGGCGGCCGGATCAGCCTCGACGGTGCCGACGTCACCTCAGCGTCGAGCAAGCAGAATGTCGCGCGCGGCATGGCGCTCGTGCCGTCGGAACGGTTCGTGTTCCCTGACCTCTCCGTCCACGACAACCTCATGCTGGGGCTCGGCGCGCTGCGCGACAAAGACGAACGCCGACGACGCATCGACGAAGTGCACGAGTTGTTCCCGATCCTGGCCGAGCGTGAGGCGCAGCTGGCCGGCACGATGTCGGGAGGGCAGCAACGGATGCTCTCCCTCGGCGTGCTGCTGTCGACGAATCCGAAGTTGCTGATGCTCGACGAGCCATCGCTCGGGCTGGCACCCACGATTGTCGAGCAGATCTTCGGAGTCGTCCGTCGGCTCGCCGACGAGCAAGGGCTGGCGGTGTTGCTCGTCGAGCAGAACGTGCCGGCATCGCTGAGCATCACCGATCGCGTGTACGGCATCCGCAATGGCCGAATCTTCCTCGACGAATCGGTCGACGAGATGCGCGCCCGCGACACGTACTGGGATCTGTTCTGAGTCACCGAACACTGCTGTCCGCCGACCGTCTACGAGGCCCCTCATGACCACACCGCTCAACGAACTCGACTTGCCGACGCTCGACACGACTGATCCGGAGTGGGCGACCGATGCCTATCGAATCGTGGCCGAGGCGCGCGATCAGCACTGGTTGGCGCGCACGCCGAATGGCGTGGTCGTGCTCAGTCACGCCGACCACCGTGCGCTGATCACCGACCGTCGGCTGCGGACCCCAGGCATCGACATGTTGGCGATGCAGGGCGTCGGGAGCGGAGTGCTCCACGACTTCTTCGGCGGGCTCCTGGTCAGCCTCGACGGTGAAGCACACATGCGTCTTCGGCGTCTCGTGCAACGAGCGTTCACGCCGAAGGGAATCGCGTGGTTGGGCGACACGATGCGCGACGTGTTCGCAGGGCTGCTCGAGCCGGCGATGGAGGCCGGAACGGTCGACATGGTGGAGATGGTCGCGCAGTACCCGATCCCGGTGATCTGCACGATGTTCGGTGCACCGCCCGAAGACTGGGCGCTCTTCTCGCGCACCGCGCCGTCGGTGTTGAAGCTGTTCAACCCGGGCCTCGTGGAGAATCTCCCGGAGATCGAAGGCGCCTTGACCGAGATCAACGAGTATCTCGATGGCCTCATCGCAGCCAAACGGCAGGCGCCCGGTGATGACTTGTTCAGTCAACTGATCGAGATCGAAGAAGGCGACGAAGGTCTCGACCACGACGAACTCGTGATGCTGGCCGCCGCGATCCTGTTGGGCGGGACCGACACGACCCGCATGCACCTCGCCAACGCCGTTGCAATGTTCTGTGAGTATCCCGACCAGTGGGCGCTCCTTCGTGAGCGCCCCGAACTCGCTGCTCAGGCAGTCGATGAGGTGTTGCGCTTCGTGCCGTCCATCTCCGACAACTTCCGGGTCGCGAAAGAGGACATCGAGCATCGCGACGTGCTGATCCCGGAGGGCACACCGTTGATGCTGTCGATTCTGTCGGCCAACCGCGATCCTGAAGTGATCGAGGATCCCGATCGATTCGACATCACGCGTGAAGGCGTGCACCACTTCACCTTCGGCGGCGGCATGCACTACTGCCTCGGCGCCAGTCTGGCGAAGATGGAACTTGCCGAGGCGATCTCGATGCTGGCG
>CALAHA010000120.1 GCA_937891565.1 uncultured Ilumatobacter sp.
CGTTCCCGCTCGGGCCAGACCGTGGACGTGCTCGGCAATCGCTGCGACGTCGACGGTTTCTGGCTCGTATCCGAGGAGCGCGAGCGCAATTGCCTGGTCGGTGGCGTGGCCTTTACCTGTCAGGGCCAACGACCCGTACAGATGGACGCGAACGTGCTCGACGTTGTGCAGCCCGAGCGACTCCGCGGCCAACTCCTCAGCGAGTTCACCGAGCCATCGCTGAACCGCTCGCCACGGGCCGAGCGTGTGCGAGCTCGACGGGCCAACACCGATTTTGAGCATGTCGAAGACGCTGAGCGACTCGATGGCGGGATCTCGCTGAACAGTGTCCATGACAGCGTGGACTGTACTTGCTGGTTGTCGAGCCGATCGCGACAATCAGACCCCCCTCCGCCCGACCAACCCCCCCCACCCTCAAAAAAACCCCACCCCCACACCCCCCAGCCGGATTGAACTCGAACCCGCAAACACTTGTATTCTGCAACAATGCCGGCAGATGTAGTGATGGACAAAGATGCCCTGCGCTCCAAGTACCTGGAAGAACGCGACAAGCGGCTCCGGAGTGACGGCAACGAGCAGTACGTCGAGCTCACAGGCCAGTTCGCCAAGTACCTCGAAGATCCGTACGTCGAACCGGCCGAGCGAGAATCGCTGCACGACGATGTCACCTTTGCCTTCATCGGCGGTGGTTTCGCCGGGCTTCTCGCCGGCGCCAAGATGCGCCAGGCCGGCATCGACGACATCCGAATCATCGAAAAGGGCGGCGACTTCGGTGGCACCTGGTACTGGAACCGATACCCCGGCGCCCAGTGCGATACCGCCTCGTTCGTCTACATGCCGCTGCTCGAAGAGACCGGCCACATGCCGAGCGAGAAGTACTGCAAGGGCCCCGAAATCCTCGACCACTGCCGCCGTATCGGCGAGCACTTTGATCTCTATGAGAAAGCGGTCTTTTCGACCGAGGTCACCTCGCTCAATTGGGATGAATCAGCAAGCCGCTGGATCATCAAGACAAACCGCGGCGACGAGATGCGCGCCGAGTTCATTGCCATGGGCACCGGCCCGCTGCACCGTCCAAAGCTCCCCGGTATCGCCGGGATCGACACCTTTGGCGGCCACACCTTCCACACCAGCCGTTGGGACTACGAGTACACGGGCGGCAACCCTGCGGGCGCTCCGCTCGATGGTCTTGCCGACAAGCGGGTTGGCATCATTGGCACAGGCGCCACCTCGGTGCAGTGCATTCCGCACCTTGCCCGCGCTGCAAAAGAACTGTTTGTCTTCCAACGCACACCATCGTCGATTGACGTCCGCAACAACCATTCGATCGACCCGGAGTGGTTCGACACCCTCGAGCCCGGCTGGCAACAGCGCTGGCTGGTCAACTTCACCACCCTGCAGACCGGTGGCTTTGTGGACGAAGACTTGGTGAAAGACGGATGGACCGACATCAGCAAGCGCATCCGCGACAAGCTGTTCTCCGCTGACCCCCCGGAATTCACACCCGAGGCGATGGAGCGGGCGTACCACGACAGTGACGACGAGAAAATGACCGAAGTCCGCGCCCGCGTCGACCAGGTCGTCGACGACGAGATCACCGCCGAAAAGTTGAAGCCCTGGTACCGCCAACTATGTAAGCGTCCCTGCTTCCACGACGAATATCTCCTCGCGTACAACGAGCCGGGCACCCACCTGATCGACACCGACGGCAAGGGCGTCCAACGCATCGACGAAACCGGCATCTGGGCCAATGGCGAGCATTTCGAACTCGACTGCCTGATCTACGCATCTGGTTTCGAAGTCGGCACCGAGTACGCCCGCCGCTCGGGCTTCGAAACCGTTGGCCGTGACGGCCTGACGCTGAGCGAATACTGGGCTGACGGCATGTCATCACTCCACGGCATCCACATGCACGGTTTCCCCAACCTCTTCATGGTGCAGCCGACGCACGGCGCCAACCTGATTTCGAACATCCCCCACAACCTCATCGAGCGCGGCAACACGATCGCCGCGATCGTCAAGCACGCCATCGACATCGATGCCAACCAGGTAGAAGTGACTCCCGAAGCCGAAGCAGCTTGGATGGAACGGCTGATCACCGGTGGCCGGCAATTTGCTGGCAATCCCGACTGCACGCCGGGCTACTACAACAACGAAGGCCAAGAGGCGGGCCCTAGCGACATGGTCAACCGGCTCGGTTTCCCCGAAGGCCCGACCGCCTACTTCGAGTACATCGCCGACTGGCGCTCGTCGGGCGAGTTTGCCGGACTCGAATTCCGCTCCTGACTCGGTTGATCAGGCGTGCTGCAACTCGTGGGCGACAATCGCCTCGTGAGTGTTCGCCAGCCGCTGCACGGACCGAACCGCAAAACGGTCAACCAGTCCGTAACCCCAAGCGACTGACGGCCCAACGAACACAGCAACCAGCACGGTGCCGAGGCCAGCAGGGCCACCGAGAGCAACCCCGGCGATAATCCAGGTCGCCTCGAACATCGGACGAACAAGTGACTCCGGGTGCCCGACACGGTCAGAGGCAGCACGAGCCAGCAGCTCTCCTGACCCAGCGCCCAAGCCCGAGACGATGAGGGCCCCAGCACCTATACCGATGCCACCGATGGCAACGAGTTGGAATGCGATCCGCACGATCAGCAACGTCGGCGCCTCGAACATTTCGAGAGCGGCGAGGACCGACTGCAGCGCTGGCCCGATGAGGAAGGGCGAGAGCAGCGTGCCGAAGCCCGGCCGCCGACCCAGCGCCCATGCACCAAGGATCAGCGATCCCACGGTTGCCCACACGGCAACGGTCAGCGGGAGGCCGGTACGCGTCTGGATCGCACCGATGAACACATCGAGCGGGCCAGGGCCAAGATCGGTCCAGAGCGTCACTGCAACGGACGCCGCAATCAAACAGGAACCCGCAACTAACAGAAGTAGACGAGTCGAATACGCAAGCACTCGACGGGGTGGGCCCGTCGAAACCACTGCGGCGACGGCACCGGCGCGCGACCATGCGCGACGACGAAGCCGCTGGCCGATCGTCGTGTGCTGGTCGTTACTCACTCAATAAGTATCGGCAGTCCAACGCTTGTACCGGAGGGCAGTTCCGGTGTCTTTCGGCACCGGTGCCGGGGGTCACCATTGCAAACAAAAACGTGCAAGTCTTTCAAAATGACACAGCGAACGATCTTGATCACCGGCGCAGGCTCTGGCTTCGGGAAGGGCGCAGCGATCGAGCTGGCCGCACGGGGACATGCCGTGATCGCTGCGACAGAGACCCGTGAGCAGGCCGATGCGCTCGCGGCCGAACATCCCGAGCTCACGACGATGAAGCTCGACGTCACCTCGTCCAACGACATCGCAGCAACGGCCAACCTCGGCGTTGACGTGCTCATCAACAACGCCGCCATAGGCGTGATGGCCCCGATGATCACTGTGCCGATGGCCAAGGTTCGCGCCATCTTCGATGTCAACGTGTTCGGCATGGTCGAAATGTGCCAGGCCATCGCCCCGGGCATGATCGAGCGTGGCTCGGGCCGCATCATCAACGTGTCGTCGGTTGCGGGCATTCTTGCTTCACCGCTCACGTCGCCGTATTGCATGACCAAGCACGCGGTGGAGGCATTCACGAAGAGCCTGCGTGGCGAACTCGCACCACACGGCGTCGACGTCTGCAAGGTCAACCCGGGCCCGTACAACACGGGCTTCAATGACCGGATGGTCGACGGGATTACCGAGCACATTGCTGCTGGCGACGAGGCGACTCACGCCACCAACCAGATGGTCCGCGACATCGTCCTGACCGACCAGCTTGACCCGACCGACGTCGTCCTCGCGCTCGCCAACCTCGCCGAGGCCGACGAGACACCAATGGAAACCCTGCTGCCCGAAGGCATCGGCGAACTGCTGACCGCCATGCTCGAAGCCGAGAGCTGACCGCAGCGTGACGTTGGTCAGACACTGTCGCTGAGATTGCCGCAGCGACACTGGTGATTCGTACACTGACGGCGTGGCAAATCCCTGGTTCGAGTCCATCGCCGTCGCACAGCAGCGCGCCAAGCGTCGCCTGCCGAAGTCGGTGTACGGCGCACTGATCGCTGGCGCAGAAGCTGGGTTGACCAAAGACGACAACGTCGCTGCGTTCAGCGAACTCGGCCTGCGCCCGATTACTGCGGGTCAATCAGCTGAACGGTCGATGGAAACCGAAGTGATGGGTCAGCACCTGTCGATGCCCGTCATCATCTCGCCGACCGGTGTTCAGGCCGTACATCCCGACGGCGAGGTCGCCGTCGCTCGAGCCGCTGTGGCACGGGGCATCCCGATGGGGCTGAGCTCGTTTTCGTCAAAGCCGATGGACGAAGTGATGGCCACCGGGGCTGCGACGTTCTTCCAGATCTATTGGGCCGGCGACCGCGACTCGATGGTTGCTCGAATGGAACGCGCCAAGGTCGCTGGTGCTGTCGGCATGATCCTCACCCTCGACTGGTCGTTCGTGCACAGCCGTGACTGGGGCAGCCCGGCCATCCCTGAATCAATCGGCCTGAAGACCATGATCAAGCACGGACCCGAAGCGATCGTCAAGCCACGTTGGCTGATCAATTGGCTGAAGTCCGGTGGAATCCCGCAGCTCGGCGCGCCGAACTTTCGCGTGTCGTCAAACGATCCCGTTCCCGGCTTCTTTGACGCCTACGGCACATGGATGGGCACCCCTCCCCCGTCATGGGACGACGTTGCCTGGCTCCGCGCTCAGTGGGACGGCCCCTTCATGGTCAAGGGCATCAACCGAGCCGACGAAGCTCGCAAGGCAGTCGACGCTGGCGCATCAGCAATCTCGGTGTCGACGCACGGCGGCAACAACCTCGATGGAACCCCGGCGCCCATTCGTTGCCTGCCCGAGGTCGTCGCAGCCGTCGGCGACCAGATCGAAGTCGTCATGGACTCCGGTATCCGCCGCGGGTCGGACGTCGTCAAGGCACTGGCGCTCGGCGCCAAAGCCGTGATGATCGGCCGCGCCTACCTGTGGGGTCTCGCTGCCAACGGTCAAGCCGGTGTTGAGAACGTGCTTGACGTGCTCCGTATGGGCATCGACTCGAACCTGATGGGCATGGGGAAGTCGTCGATCAGCCAACTGTCGCCTGACGACCTCGTCATCCCCGACGGCTTCTCACCGCCTGTCCGCGGCTGACAGCTGAACGGCGCAGGTGCGCCACACTGTCGACATGACTTCGGTGACAATTGCTGGTGGCGGAATTGGTGGGCTCGTCGCGGCGATGTGCCTCCACGACGCCGGCCACAAGGTCGACGTCTTCGAATCGGTCATCGAGCCATCCGAGTTGGGCGTCGGCATCAACGTGCTGCCGCACTCGGTGCGCGTGCTCGACGACCTCGGGCTCCTGCCAGCTCTCGATGCCGCCGGAGTCCGAACCGAGGCGCTGGCCTTCTTGTCGCGTGATGGGATCCGGATTTGGGAGGAGCCTCGGGGGCTCGCCGCCGGGAATCCTTGGCCGCAGTTCTCGATCCATCGCGGCAAGTTGCAGATGCTGTTGTGGCAGGCCGCCCTCGACCGACTTGGGCCCGAGCGATTCCACACGGGCATGCGCCTCGCATCGTTCGACCAGCGCGACGATCTGGTTACGGCGACGTTCCGGGATCGTCGTTCGGACGTCGACATTGAGATGTCGAGCGAGGTGCTCGTCGGCGCCGACGGCATCCACTCTGTTGTCCGTCAGCAGCTCCATCCCGATCAGGGTCTCCCCCATCCGTCGGGCCTCGTGTTGTGGCGCGGTGCCGTGCGAGCACCGGCATTCCTCGGCGGTCGCACCATGTTCATGGCCGGAGACGACGGGCAGAAAGCGGTGGTGTACCCAATCAGTGATCCTGATGACGATGGCATGGCGCTGATCAACTGGGTGGCCGAACGGCCGATGGACGTCGACATGGCAACCGTGAGCTGGAATCGTCAGGTCGACCCGGCCTGGGTTGCTGAGAGCTTCACCGACTGGAACTATGGCTGGCTCGACGTCGGCGCACTGATTGCATCGAGTGATGCGGCCTACGAGTTCCCGATGGTCGATCGCCATCCTGTCGATCGCTGGTCGTTCGGGAGGGTCACACTTCTCGGCGACGCTGCGCATCCAATGCGTCCAAACGGCAGTAACGGGTCGAGCCAGGCCATCCTCGACGGCGAGGCCCTCGCTGCTGCGCTGATCGATTCCGGAGATGTGCCTGCAGCCCTCAAAGCATACGAGTCGGCGCGTCTCGAGCCCACCGCCAAGCTCACCCTGGCCAACCGGCAGGCCGGGCCCGAACGCGTGATGCAGTGGGTGGCTGAACGCTGCGCTGGCGCGTGCACCGACGAGCACACCTGTGTCGACACCGCCGTGCTTGAACGGGAAGCAAACGCCTACAAGCAACTTGCTGGCTTCGACCTCGCCACGCTGCAGGCAATGGCCGAACCTGGCTGAGCCGCCGCTCCTCGCTAGAGGAGCACAATCGTCATTGACTGGCTGGCAGTTCCGAGCAGCTGGCCTGCCTCGCTCCACATCAGGCAACTGCTGTTGGCAAAACCATTTCCGACGAACTCGACCTGGTTGTCGCAGAGCACCCAATCGGTGTCAGCAGGAGCTGCGTCGGCGTAGCGGATGGTGTTGTCGAGGCTGGACAGGTTCGTGACCCGTCCCATTGCATTGCCGACGACCGATGGCGCGTAGTCGGCAATGATTGCCAGAGCTGCTGCATCGACGCGAACGCCGGGCATCCGCACCCAGACCAGCGAACGGTTGTCACCGGTTGCCTCGCCGACGCCAGAGAAGCCAAACATCCCGCGCGCCATCTTCACCTCGACATGGTCATGCAGCGACGCGTAGTCGAAGTGCCGTTCGGGGTCGACCGAGTCGGCAGGCGACAGGCAGTCGGGCATTGTGTCCCACACGCCACGCAGCTTCTCGGGCCGCTCGCCGACGGCACCAAGCACATTGACGATCTCGTTGCCCTCAGATGTTGCTTGCAACCGGCACTGGGTGACACTCCGGCCAACGGCAGGCGTGGCGACGTCGAGGTGCATCTCCGATGGGTTGTACATCGTGGCGATGTACTGCGCCGTGGCCCAGACAGCCGGCTTGCCGGTATGAGCTTCCATCGCAGCGACGCCAGCCGCGAGGCCAACACCGCCGAACAGTGAGCCACGCCCTCCGCCAACTGCTCGTTCGGTAATCGGTACGCGGTATAGGCCAGCCCCCTCGCCTGACTCGGCCATCCCCAGGAACTCAAATGTCGACTGTCTGCTCACGACTCGGCAAGCTACTCACCCTCTCATCCATCCATCCAAGCGAAGGCAGGACAGGTGCAGGACGAGTGCAGGACGAGTGCAGGACGAGTGCAGGACGAGTGCA
>CALAHA010000121.1 GCA_937891565.1 uncultured Ilumatobacter sp.
CGCCGAACACTTCGCAATCTCGGTTTGCGGCTTCGACATCGATGGCGACGGTCTCGCCTGCCGCGATCGCACGGCCCGACTTGAGCACCGTGTCTTCGGTCGCTGTCCGAAGCGCGACTGGGCTCGCCGGATGCAGACGCATGGATTCATGGACAAATCGTTGACGAAGGGTGTCGTCGTTCTCAAGTGCAGGGCGATCGGCAGGGTGGCGCTCAAGGTGTTCGAAGATGTGGTGCATGGCATGTACCAGTTGAGCCGATGTCGAATGCGAACCAACCCAGGGGAAATAGGCGACCTCGCGCAAGACCGTCTCCTGGTCGAGTTCTAGCCGGTCGGAATTTCGGATCAACGTGGTCAAGACGTCACGCGGCAGGTCCGCTTCTTCCAACTTGCCGGCGTCCAGGCTTTCAACGAGCGCCGTTCTCCGCACAAGGGACGGTTCGAAGAATTCGCTCCCAAAGGCTCTCAAAGCTGCGTCGCCGTCAGCAACGATCTGCTGCTTGTCGCCCGTTGCATGGGCAACGGTCGAGGCCCGAGCAAGACGCTCCATCAACTCGGCGAGACGGTCAAACGCTTCCCGAGCGTCGACACCGGCGTCACTCGGGATGTCGACACCGGCGACGTCGATTGACAACGTCGTCATCGTGCGGCGAGCGAGCGGCAGCAGATCGCCTTGACCGACAGCAATCGGTCCAGCAAGGACAGCATCGATGATGCGTGGAATTCGGTCTTGCTCGTACCAGATGAAGGTGTCGCGACGAAACAACCGGTTCTCCAATCGGCGACGAGCGATGTGTTCGTCACCATGCAGATTGACGATCACATCTCGCATCAAGCGGTGCCCGTCGTCATACAGTGCTTGACGGAAGTCGCGACGACGAAACGCGTCACGAGCTTCCTGATACGTCGTTAGCGTTATCACTACTAGTCCTCCTGAGTACTAGAGTAGACCGTTTATGGGGATGAGCACATCAGCCGAGCAGTCCATGATCGTCACCGGAGGCGGTCGCGGACTTGGCGCAGCCATTGCTTGCGCGGCAGCAGTCGCTGGTTACCGGGTCGGAGTGATCGATGTCGCGGCAACTGTCGATGGTCCTGAAGCCGACGGTCACGGCATCGTGTCGTTCGTCGCATCGGTCTCTGATGCGCCTGCAATCGAATCCATACTCGACGAGTTCGGGACACCCGACGTTGTCGTCAACAATGCTGGCATCGTCAGGTTCGGTCCACTCGCCGAACATTCACTCGACGATTTCCGTGCCGTTGTGGACGTCAATCTGGTGGGCACCTACGTCGTCGCCAGCGCGGCCGCACGCCGCTGGATCGCGTCTGGCTCACACGGAACGATCATCAACGTCACATCGATGAACGGAGTCGCCGCCGGACCGAACTCCGGGGCCTATGCCGCCACGAAGGCCGGGGTCGCAATGCTCACTTCGCAGATGGCAATCGAATGGGGGGCCCACGGCATCCGCGTCAACGCGATCGCTCCTGGACTCATCGACGCTGGCATGTCGGAACCGATCTACGCCGACCCTGCGACCCGGGCAGCCCGAGAATCCAAGATCCCGCTGGGCCGACTCGGCACGTCGAACGACATCACCGACGTCGTGGTCTTCCTCGCGTCGGAAAAATCCGGATACTTCCACAGCC
>CALAHA010000122.1 GCA_937891565.1 uncultured Ilumatobacter sp.
CGCACCGGTCAGCACGACCACGCGCGATGCCTTGGCGAGCGCCTCACGAGCGGCTTCATGGCCAACAGGAAGGCTGGGCACGGAAGCAACGTCGTTGAACACCCCTCGATACTTACCGACCAACCCGCTGTGATCCACTCGATCCGTGCATCAACGACTGAGCAAGAACCTCGGCTCTCGCTTCGGTGGCGCGCCGCTAGCGTGGGCGGCCGTGTCTGATCAGGTGTTCACCGAAGCAAAACGTCGTCGAACGTTTGCCATCATCAGTCACCCTGACGCGGGCAAGACCACGCTCACCGAGAAGTTCCTGCTGTATGCGGGCGCAATCACCTCGGGCGGCGCTGTTAAAGCTCACGAGGGTCGGCGCTCGGCCACATCGGACTGGATGGACATGGAGCAGAAGCGCGGTATCTCGATCACGTCGACCGCCCTGAACTTCCCGTATCGGCAACACGAACTCAACCTGCTCGACACCCCGGGTCACCGCGACTTCTCCGAAGACACGTACCGCGTGCTGTCAGCCGTCGACGCCGTCGTCATGGTGCTCGACTCCGCAAAGGGCATCGAGCCGCAAACACTCAAGCTGTTCGAAGTCTGTCGCACACAGAAGCTTCCGGTCATCACGTTCCTCAACAAGCTCGACCGGCCCGGCCTCGAACCGCTCGAACTCCTCGACATGATCGAAACCCAAATCGGCCTCCGACCGACTCCCGCCACGTGGCCGGTCGGCTCATTCGGTGATCTGCGCGGCGTGATCGATCGTCGCACCGACGTCTTCACCCGCTTCACACGCACCGCTCGCGGTTCCAAGATTGCCCCCGAAGAAGAAGTCGACGCCGAGCGCGCCGCAGCCGAAGAGGGCAAAGAGTGGGACAAGGCCGCTGAAGAGAGCGGCCTCCTCGACGCGATTGGCGCAAACGTCGACCTCGAGTCGTTCCTCGCAGGTGAGTCGACTCCAGTATTCGCCGGTTCGGCGCTGACGAACTTCGGTGTCCGTCACCTGCTCGACGCCATCGTCGATCTCGCACCAGCCCCGCTGCCGCGCCTCGACATCAACGACGAGCCTCGCGGGCTCGATACTCCGGTGTCGGCATTCGTGTTCAAGGTCCAGGCCAACATGGACAAAAACCACCGCGACCGAATCGCATTTGCACGTATCTGTTCGGGCAAGTTCGACCGCGGCATGGTCATGACCTGCGAACGCACTGGCAGGCCATTCGCCACGAAGTACGCCTCCACGGTGTTTGGTGCCGAACGCACGACCGTCGACGAGGCATTCCCCGGCGACGTGGTCGGGCTCGTCAACGCGACCGGCCTCAACATTGGTGACTCGCTGTTCGACGAAACTGGCCCGAAGGTCAAGTTCCCGCCGATCCCGTCGTTCGCCCCCGAAGTATTCGCCACGGCTCGGCCAATCGACACTGCCAAGTCGAAGCAGTTCCGTAAGGGCCTCGCACAGCTCAACGAAGAGGGCGTCGTCCAGGTCCTGAAAGACCCAGACTGGGGCGATGCCTCGCCCGTTCTGGCGGCAGTCGGACAACTCCAATTCGATGTCTTCGCCAACCGACTCGAGTTCGAGTTCAACGCCCCAATCGAGATCTCGCCGGCTCCGTATCAGGCGATTCGTGTGACCGACAAAGAGTCGGCCGAGGTTCTCCGGCAGAAGCCCGGCGTGCGTATCCTCGCTCGATTCAGCGGTGACCTGGTCGCCTTGTTCGAGAACAAATACGCCCTGCAGCGCATCGAGCAGAACGAACCCGAGCTCAGGCTCGACCCCATCGTCGCCACCTAATTCTCGCGCAAGCGGTCCCCTCGCCCTTTCTCGCCGCACATCCGGCCCGACTGATCAGCGCGGGCGATCGCGGACCAGTTCGACGAAGGTCGATCCGGTGTCGAGCAGGATCGCCTCGTTGTTTGCATCGATGAGCGCAAACGGTTCGTACGCGCTGTTCCGGGCCCAGGTTGCAGGGATACGGATTCCATCTCGGTGCACCGTTGCCGGGCCGCGGCCAATCGTCACCGGGTTTGGCGATCGTGCGTCGACCGGCGAGACAGCGTGGAAGACAAACATCTCGACCACGTTGTCGACAGCAATCTGGTTGCCCGACGCCGCGAGGTGCCCGTTGCCATTCTGGGACCGAAGGTACTTCTGGGAGTCTGCGTCCCACGCCCAGTCGACGGACACACCGTCCATGGCCACGTTGAAGGCAGGGCTGGGTACCGCACCGAGGTCAGCGGGTACGGTCCACGAGGCGTCGATCCCCCACAGCTGGCGGGCCGGGCCCGCGGTCGTTGCGTTCTCGATGGCGCATGCCGGATTGAGCTGCAGATTGTGCGGGACCGAGCGGCTCGAAATACGGTTGTAGCAGGGCTTTTTCTGTGCAGAAAAGTTGACGAGGACCCCTGACCGGTCGGCCGATTCGACCCAGTTCGTCACACCTCTGTTGCCACCGGACCACGCCAGGATCGGCCGGTTCATCGAGGCCAGGACGTCAAGATCGCCGGTGCGCGCCGAGCGAACAGGCCCAACTCGGTCGGGCAGTTGTGTCTGAAACAGCGCGACAAATCGCGTGACCCCTTCAACGTTCTCTTCAAAAATGACGTCGGCCTGATCGAGACCCCACTGGGGCCGCGCTCGCGCGTAGTTGTCGATCTTCACTGCCACGATCGGCCGATTGGCAATTTCTTGGCCAACGGGCTCGCCGGTCAGTGCTGCGAGACCGACGAGCGCTGGACGCGGTTCGTAGGGTTCCCAGATTGGCACGCCATTGTCGACGAGAGTGGTGGGCACAGGGGTCGTCGTGGTCGTCGTCGTGGTCGTGGTGGTGGGTGGCACCGTTGTCGATGTCGTCGAGGTGGTCGTCGCCGGCACCGTCGTGGTGGTCGTCCTGATCGTGGTGGCAGCCGATGTCGAAGGAACCGAGATCGACAGCGTCTCATCACCTCCGCCCCTGAGGCTCACCAGTGCGACGACGGCGAGCGCGCTCACCAGCACCACTGCGCCTCCGACAACGAGGCGTCGGCGGCCGAAATTCGGAATTTGATCGTCGGTCATCGCTCCAGAACGTAACCCTCCGTCAGGCTTGTGCACCGTCGACCTTCACATTCGCGAAGACGATGGTTGCGTGTGGGTGGAACTGAACGAACCGGGGTGCAAATACAGC
>CALAHA010000123.1 GCA_937891565.1 uncultured Ilumatobacter sp.
TGACGAGATTCTCCACCGGTCGCGCCTTCGGCCCGAACGGCGGGCCAACACGATTGATGCGGCGGCGACCTGGCGGCTGCATTCGGCGATCATCGACATCCTGACGGCGTCGATCGCGGTGGGAGGTTCGACGCTTGGCGATGCGCAGTACGTCGACGTCGATGGCGAGAGCGGCAGTTTCCAAAACGAGCACCGCGTGTATGGCCGTGCTGGTGAGCGATGCAGCACCTGCGGTCGAGGCTGGATCCGGCGCATCGTCGCTGGCGGCAGGTCGACGCACTACTGCCCGATCTGCCAGCGCTGACGTTCAACAACTCCCGGTCACACTGTCCCGGTCACACTGTGCCTGGCACGGTATGACCGGGAGTGGTTGGTGGAGTAGGGCGCTGAGCAAGTAGCTTCTTGATCGCTGTGTACCTGAAGAATCTGACCATCAAAGGCTTTAAATCGTTTGCCGACAGCACGCCGATGGCGCTGGAGCCGGGCGTTACTGTCGTCGTGGGCCCCAACGGGTCTGGCAAGTCAAATGTTGTCGATGCAATTGCCTGGGTGCTGGGCGCCCAGTCGCCGAAGTCTGTCCGCTCCCAGAAGATGGACGATGTCATCTTTGCCGGTACCGCCAAGCGCCCTGCGCTGGGCCGCGCCGAGGTCAGCATCACCATTGACAACTCCGACGGCACGCTCGGCCTCGACTTCACTGAAGTCACGGTGTCGCGCATCCTGTTCCGCACTGGCGATTCTGAGTACATGATCAACGGCGTCAGCTGCCGCCTCCTTGACGTGCAGGAGTTGCTGAGCGACGCTGGCGTCGGCCGTCAACAGCACGTGATTGTCAGCCAGGGTCAAATCGACGCAGTGCTCAACGCCCGTCCCGAAGATCGGCGCGCGATCATCGAAGAAGCGGCGGGTGTTCTGAAGTACCGCAAGCGCAAGGAGAAGGCGGAGCGTCGGCTCGATGCCACCGAAGCAAATCTCCTTCGGGTACAAGACCTCTTGCGTGAAGTCCGTCGGCAGCTCCGGCCGCTCGAGCGGCAAGCAAAGGCAGCGGAACGACACGGTTCGTTGATCGAAGAACTGACCAAGCTGAAGACCTTCGTGTCGGGCCGAGAGATAGCCGGTCTGCGGACCAAGCTCGAAGCCTTGGCGATCATCAAGCTCGAAAGCTCCACAGCCGAAGGCGAACTGAAGGCCGCTCTTGCAGCACTCGACACGTCGGTGATGGGGATCGAGGCACAGCTTTCCGCGCGCGGAGCAAGCGACATCAGCGACCGGCTTGTACATGTCGAGCAATTGCGTGAACGCGCTCGCGGCCTCGCTGCGGTGCTGGTCGAGCGACGCCGCTCGCTCGAACGCGACAAGGGCCAGTTGCTCGACGCTGGTGTCGTTGCCAACCTCGAGGCCGACGCTGCACGTTTCCGGGAGGAGATCGACAAGGCCGCTGGGGAGCTCGGTCTGCTGGAGCCCGAGACGGGCCAGTTGGGCTTTGACGAGGAATCGTTTAAGTCCGAGCGCGAGAACATCATGGACGCGGTGCGCGCCGATCAGACCACGACGAAGGCCGCAAGCGCAGCAGCAGAAGTGCGCGGTGAGCTCAAGTCGATTCGCTCGTCGCTCGAACGCACCGAAGCCGAGCTGCGTCGTCTCGTCAGCCGCAAGGCATCGCTGAGCGAACGCCTTGCGGCGTCGCGCGAAGACACCGAACGATTCCGCACCGACTGCGACGAAGCCGGTGCAATCGAAGCACCGCTCGTTGGCGAAGTTGAGGTCGCCGAGCAGGCGCTTATCGAGGCGCAGTCGACCGTCGAAGCGCGCAAGCTGATCCGCAACGACTTGGCCGAAGACGCATCGAAATGGTCGGCGCGTGTGGAAGCACTGCAGATGGCACTCGATGCGGCACGCGCTCGCGCCGGAGCCGAGCGGCTCGAAGGTGTCGATGGCGTCCTGGGCACGTTGCTTGACCTCATCGAAATCGACGAAGGCTGGGAGCCAGTCGTCGAGGCGGCACTCGGTGAGTCGCTGACGGCCGTGGTGGTCGACGATCCAACAGTGGGCCGCCGTGCGCTTGACGCGCTGCGCAGCAGCGACACGAGTGGTGCAGTCATTGCACTCGGCGCCCGACCGGCTGCGCCGCCCACACCGAGCGTCGGCGACGCCGTCCGACCGCACACCCGTAGCCAGCGACCGGGCGTGAACGATCTGCTCGACGGGCTGCTCGGCTCGGCAGTCCGTATCGACGACCTGTCCGATGCGCTCGACGCAGCAATGCAGCATCCCGAAGCAGTCGTCGTCACCGGCGCCGGTGACCGTTTTGGCATCAGCGGTTGGCGAATCGGAACCGCCGGCAGCGGCGCCACGGCGTCGGCGCTCGAGGAAGCGACCGAGCGATCAACTGCAGCCACCGCTGAATTCGACGCCGCAAAAGCCGCTGTTGCTGAGGCCGAGCAGACGCTCCGCATGGCGCAGAACACCGAACGCGAGCTGGCGAAAAAGCTTGACTCCAACGACGCTCGATTCAGCGCAGCGACGCAAGGGCTCGCACGTACCCAGGGTGAGCACCGAGCGGTCCACGCCGAACTGGAAACGCTCGATCAGAACATTAACGACGCCGAGACCAACATCACTCGTGAGCAGCGACGAGTCGGCGAGATTGAGGCGCTGCTCCCGGCACTCGAAAGCGACGAGCAGGCCGAGGCTGAGGCGGCACGCGCCCGCGGTGAACTCCGCGCCGAACTCGAAGCTCGAGCAGCCCTGCTCGCTTCGCGTCGCAAAGACATTGAGGTTCGTTATGCCGGGCTCCAGGAACGTCATCAGCTGAACGAGCGGCGCCTCGCCGAGACTGAGCGACGCCTTGAGGCCGACAAGGACTCACGTGTTGCTGCCGAGGGTCAACGGATGATCATCGAGCGTCAGATCGCCGTGATCGATCGGCTCGACGGGCTCGTCGAGACACATCGCCACGTCGTTGAAGGCCATCACGCTGAGCTGGCAGAGCAGCGCCGCAAGCAGAGCGACGAAGTCCGCGGTTTAAGCTCTCAACTCGACATGCTGCGGCGTGAACGGGCCGAGAAGGAAAAGTCGCTCGACGTCACCCGCGAGCGGGCTCGCAAGGCTGAGCTCGAAGAGGCCGAAGCCAAACTGCGCCTCGAAACTGCGATCGAAACGTTGCGCCGGGACCTCGACATCGAGCCGGCTGTCGCCGAAGCCGCTGAAATGCCCGAAGTGCCTGACGGAGCAACGCCGGCCGGGCGTGTTCGCGAGCTCGAGCGAGAACTGAGGTTGCTCGGCCCGATCAACCCGTTGGCGCTTGAAGAGTTCAACGAACTGCAGACTCGCCACACGTTCCTCGAAGAACAGCTGGAAGACGTCCGGACGACCCGCCGGGAACTCTCCCGTGTGATTGCGGCGGTCGACGCCGAGATCCAGAACGTGTTCGCCACGGCATTCCATGATGTGGCCAAGAACTTCACCGAGCTGTTCGCGCTGCTCTTCCCGGGCGGCAAGGGCGAACTCAAGCTCACGCAGCCCGACGACATGCTCAACACCGGCATCGAAGTCGAGGCGAAACCGAGCGGCAAAAACGTCAAGAAGCTCTCGCTTCTTTCGGGCGGTGAGCGTTCGCTGACCGCACTGGCCTACCTTTTCGCCGTCTTCCGATCACGTCCGTCGCCGTTCTACGTGATGGACGAAGTCGAAGCTGCACTCGACGATGTGAACCTGCATCGCTTCCTCGGCCTCATTCAGGAGTTCCGCAAGGACGCCCAGCTCATTGTGGTCTCGCACCAGAAGCGCACGATGGAAGCTGGCGACGTGCTCCTCGGCGTCAGCATGCAACCAGGCGGGTCCTCCAAAGTCGTCACCGAACGCGCGTCTGAGGGGTTGCCCCTGGCGGACCGGGGTTGATGTTCACGGCCTGACCCCTCCACGCAAGAGATAGCGTCGGCGATTCATGGGTATCGAGTTCTTTTTCCTGATCCTGGCGGTCTTCGTCGTTGCGTTTGGCATCGGTGTCGTCCTCCTCAATCGTCGCAAGTCGGTTGGTCAACCAGGTCCCGGCCGGCCGACGCCGCCACCGGCCAGGCTGCCGGAGAGCGAGACGCTCGTTGCCGAACCGGAGGTCGATTCGGGAGTCGCTCCGGTCGTCGAAGAACTACCTGCAGTCGAAGAGGAACCGCCCGCTGGCACCTTTCGCGAGCGCCTCGCAAAGGCTCGCTCCACGTTCGCTGGCGCAATTGCTGGCGTGCTCGGTCGCTCAGCAATCACCGACGAGTCGTTCGAGGACCTCGAAGAGGCGCTCTTACGGGCCGACGTTGGCGTGGCAATCGCTGACGAACTACTCAGTGAACTGCGCGTCAAAGTCGCGAACAAGGAAATAACCGAGCCGTCAGACCTCCTCGACGCGCTCCAAGCAGAGATGACCGCGCGGCTTGTCGGCTCTGACCGCTCCCTCAACTTTGAACCATTCGAACCTGGGAACCCCAACGTGTGGATGTTCGTTGGTGTCAACGGCGTCGGCAAAACAACCACCATTGGCAAGCTCGCCAAGCAGCAGGTGGATTCGGGGCGTTCAGTGCTGCTCGCCGCTGGTGACACGTTCCGTGCAGCTGCGGCCGAGCAGCTGGCGGCATGGGCCGAGCGCTCCGATGTTGATGTCGTGCGCGGTGCCGACGGCGCCGACCCTAGCTCGGTCATTTTTGACGGCGTCGAAAAAGCTGCCGCCAACAAGATCGAACTCGTCATGGCCGACACCGCCGGGCGGCTCCACACGAAGAGCAACCTGATGGACGAACTCGGCAAGGTCCGCCGAGTTGCTGACAAGGGTGCCGGCACGGTCACCGAAACGTTGCTGGTCATCGACGCAACCACTGGTCAGAACGGGCTCACCCAGGCACGCGAGTTCGGTGAGGTCACCAACGTCACCGGCGTGGTTCTCACCAAGCTTGACGGCTCGGCCAAGGGTGGCATTGTGTTCGCCATCGAGACCGAGCTCGGAATCCCGGTGAAGCTTGTCGGCATCGGTGAGACGATCGGCGATCTGATCGACTTCGATCCCGAAGAGTTCGTTTCCGCCCTGTTCGAACGCTGAGGCTTCTGGTCGGAGAACCGGCTGCCCGATAACGTGGTCGGCGATGTTCGACAATCTCTCCAACCGCCTCGAAGGCATCATCACCAAGGTCCGGGGCAAGGGCCGGCTCACCGAATCAGACGTTGATGAGGTGATGAAGGAGATCCGCACGGCGCTCCTCGAAGCTGACGTCAACCTGACGGTCGTCCGCTCGATCTGCAACCGCATCCGCGAACACGCGCTCGGCGCCACGCGATCCAAGGCGCTCGACCCCGGCCAGCAGGTAGTCAAAGCCGTCAACGACGAGCTGACCCGTGCGCTCGGTGGTGAGACGCTCGCCATCAAGTACGCCTCAAAGCCGCCGACTGTCGTCCTGATGGCAGGTTTGCAGGGCTCCGGTAAGACCACGAACTCGGCCAAGCTCGCCGCATGGTTCAAGGCGCAGGGACGCAACCCGATGATGATTGGCGCTGACCTCCAGCGCCCTGCAGCCGTTGAGCAGCTCCGCACACTCGGGCGCCAGATCGACGTGCCGGTTTTCTCCGAACCGCAAGATCCGATCCTCACGGCAACGAAGGGTCTCGAAGAGGCCAAGCGCCTTGGTCGCGACGTCGTCATTGTCGACACCGCTGGCCGTCTGTCGATCGACACCGAGATGATGGAGCAGGTTCGCCTCATCTCCGGCGCGGTCAACCCTGATTACACATTCCTCGTCATTGATGCAATGACCGGTCAGGACGCAGTTCAGACCGCCGAGGCCTTCCATAACACGCTGAAAATCGACGGCGTCATCATGTCGAAGATGGACGGTGACGCCCGCGGTGGTGCGGCATTATCCGTCAAGGAAGTCATTGGCCGCCCAATCGCCTTTGCCTCGACGGGGGAGAAGCTCGACGAGTTCGAACAGTTCCACCCCGACCGCATGGCGAGTCGAATTTTGGGCATGGGTGACATGCTCACGCTCATCGAGCAGGCCGAGAAGGCCTTCACTGAAGATCAGGCCGAGGCAGCAGCGACAAAGCTGATGGAGGGGCAGTTCACTCTCGACGACTTCCTCGAGCAGATGCAGGCGCTCAAAAAGATGGGCTCGCTTGGCGGGTTGATGAGCATGATGCCGGGTATGCCAAAAGAGCTGAAGAACGCCAAGATCGATGACAACGACCTGAAGCCGATCGAAGCAATTATCACGTCGATGACGACCCAAGAACGCACCTTCCCGACAATCATCCAGGGCACCCGTCGTGCTCGTATCGCTGCTGGCTCTGGGACCACCGTGGCCGACGTCAACCGACTGGTGAAGCAGTTCGGTGAGATGCAGAAGATGATGAAGAAAATGGGCATGGCCGGCAAACCCGGCAAAGGCAAGGGAGGCAAGGGAGGCAAGGGAGCCAAGGGAGGCAAGGGAGCCAAG
>CALAHA010000124.1 GCA_937891565.1 uncultured Ilumatobacter sp.
TGGCATTCTCATGACTCTACTAAAGTCCGGCGTTCCGGCTCTCTTTGAAGCACGCGCGGTCAAGTCGGTGAGCGGAACAACTCGCGATTCGTCCGATGGCCGAATCGCCACCCGACTCCGCAACCGCGAGCACGTCATCGACACGTTCATCGAGCTGGTGAACGAAGGTGAGGAAGGCACGCTCGACCAAGTCATTGACCGGTCAGGTGTTGCTCGACGATCGATTTACCGATACTTCGACGACCTGTCCGACCTCTCGATGCAGGTGTTCCGACGTGTGGCTGAAGAAGCTGCGGGCGATGCAGTACTCGACAATCCGGGGGTGGGTCCGCTGCCCGAACGGATCTCTATTTTCGCGTCGGTCCGCCTCCATTCGCTCGCCAAGACACATGCATTCGGGTTGCTGGCTCGCCGTCGTCTGGCCGATATCGAGGGCGTCCGAGATGGTCTCGTTGTCATCACCAACATCGCTCGGTTACAGCTCGTTGATCAGTTTGAACCAGAACTGGCACAGATGAACGACGAGCGACGCGAACGCGTGATCGACACCATGATCCTGCTGACCAGCTTCGAGAGCTACGACGTGCTGAAGCGACAACTGGGCCGCCCGGTCAATGTGGTCGAGACCACGTGGACCGAGGCGATCACGACGATGCTCAACGCCGGTTGACGTCTGGGTTCATCCGTCCGAGACGCCCAGCAGACGCGCGGCAATAGCGCGCAGCTCTGTTTTCTGGATTTTCGTGCCATTCGGCCCAGGAGTCGTGGGGAACTCGTCGATCACGAGCACACGGACCGGCACCTTGTAGCGCGCAAGCCGTTCGCGGCAGCGGTCAATCGCTGTTGACTCGACGAACCCCACCCCAGCGCCGACGACGAACCCGACGGGGCGCGCTCCGTTGGGCAGGTCGATAGCGACGACTTGTGCCGCATCGACTGCATCGTCGTCCATCAGCACTGCTTCGATCTCCGTGGGGCTGACGAGGAACCCTCCCAACCGCAAGACGTCACCCATCCGTGCGATGTATTCGAAACTGCGGTCACCGTCGGCTTCAGCGAGGTCACCTGTCCGGAACCAGCCGTCGTCGTGATGCTGGGCTGTCAACTCGGCGTCGATGTGTTCGCCGCCTTCGGCCAGGTAGCCGGCAAACAGGCTCGGCCCACGGAGTTGCAGCTCTCCGTCGACGATGCGGTACGACGCGTGCGACGACGACAACGTGCCACCCGCTCGGGTGCGGTTGGCCGCGTCGCCGTCGGGGTTGCGCAGCGTAAACAGGGCCTGTACCTCGCTCATCCCGTACAGGCCTGTCAGCGTGGCACCTGCCGCTGCGGCCCGCTCGACAATGCCGTCAAGGCTGGTGTTGAAACGGGCGTAGCCGCCGAGGCGGACCATCGATACGTCGGTGCCATGCTCGAGCAGCCGGTGGAACATGTCGTCACTGCCGTTCAGGCAGGTCACCCGCTCAGACTCGATCAGGGCCGCCGTCAGCGCGAGAGCGAAGTCGTTCACGACGACGCGACAGCCGGCTGCGACAGCAGCCATGAGGGAGCCAAGGCCGAAGGTTCCGCACAGCGGCATCACCGCCATTACTGTGTCGTCCGATCGGTAGCCGAAACGTGCGGCGGCATCGACGGCATGGTCGGCAATCGAGCACTGCTGCTGGAGCACCATCTTGGGACGACTCGTGGTCCCCGACGTGGTGAAGACGACGAACGGATCTTCCCGTCTACGTACTCGCCCCATGGGCGACGCCGTTGTCCATTCGGGTAGAGCTCCATCAAGCGAAGCCGCAACGTCAACCATCCGAGCGCCTGATCGCTCAACCAAATCGGCAGCCTCATCGTCGCTATAACGCGTGTTGACCGACACGGCGATGAATCCTCCCGCGGCACACGCAAGCAGCAGCCGCAAATATCCGATGCCGTTGGGGAGTCGGATCGGAATGCGGTTGCCGGGCTCAAGGCCCTGCTTGTTAAGCCAGGCAGCGAGTCGACGACCATCGTCGGCAAGCTCGCGCGCCGAACGACTCGTCCCGTCGTCGAATTGGAGATGTGAGTCCGATCCTTCGAACACGTCGAGAACGTCAAGGTGAAGCGCTGGCACAGGGGCCAGTGTCGCACTCACGCTTCGTGAGCCAGGAGGCGAGGCACGGTCTTTGTGCCGCCAGGTGGTCGGAGCGAGCCGGCGGGCCCAACGCGAATTACCCTGCGGTCATGGAGTTGACCGTCAAAGAAGTCCGCGTGCTCGGGTGTCTGATCGAAAAGGGTGCGACGACCCCGGATCATTATCCGCTGTCGACGAACGCGCTCGTCAACGCATGCAATCAAAGGTCGAACCGTGAGCCGGTCGTCGAATACAGCGAACAGGAGGCTGTCGCTGCGATGGTTCTCGTCCGCCAAAACGGACTGGCGCGGACGAACGGGAGTGGCCGTTCCGACAAGCACCGGCACATTCTCATCGACGCGCTCGGGATCGATCTCGACCAGCAGGCGTTGCTCGCCGTGATGATGTTGCGTGGGCCGCAGTCGTCTGGCGAATTGAAGACACGGACCGATCGGTACGCAACATCGCAGGGCTCGGGCTTTGAGTCACCCGACGACATCGAAGCAGTGCTCACAGCAATGGCAGACAAGGCCGACCCCTACGTCGCCAACATCGGTCGAGGGCCGGGCCAAAGCCAAGACCGGTGGGCGCATCTCTTCGGCGAGACGGTGCCCGACGTCAACGACCTCGGCACTCCCCCGACCCCTGCAACCCCTACGACCCCTGCGAGCCCGTCCCTGGCGCAGCGGGTCGAAAGCTTGGAGGCCCGGCTGGCAGTTCTCGAGGAGGCGCTCGGTATGCCGGCCGCCACGTCGTACCCTGCGCAAGATGACTGACATCGCCCCCCTTGATGACGGCTCGGAACTCTGCGTTGCCTGCGGGATCTGCTGCGACGGCATCCTGTTTTCTTCCGTCACGGTTACGGACCCATCTGAAGCTGAGCGTGTACGCGCCCTCCGGATTCCCGTCCACGTGGTCGACGAACGCCATTTCTTCGATCAACCGTGTTCTGCACTTGGAGACAAAGGATGTTCGATCTACACCGAGCGGCCGCTCCTCTGCCATGCTTATCGATGTTTGCTGCTCAAGCAGGTCGACGCTGGCACAATGCCGCTCGCAGACGCGGTACGCACCGTCGAGGAGGCACGACGCCGCGAGGTCGAGATCCGGGCATTGATGAATCTCGACGTTGCGACGGATGGCACCCCGCTCGTTCAGCTGTACCGACAGTTCCTGCTCGACAATGCTGACCAGCCCGATTGCCGCGAATCGCCAGAATCGCGCGAACTCATCAAGCGCTTCGAACACCATCAGGTCGAATTGGCGAAAAACTTTGAACCGGCGATGATCACCGTCTAAGGCACGAGCCGCAGCGCCAGACGCCACGTCGCGCTGCTGCGATGACAAGACGGTGCAACAAGAGCGCATACGATGTTGACCACACGACGAGAAACGAGCTCACCGCTATGTCCAAGAATGCTTACCGCGAGCACATGCAGAACGTTCCGCTGCTCTCCGGACTTGATACGCGAGAGCTCGATGAGGTCATCGACATCACGACCGACATCAGCGTGCCCGCTGCCCGGATCCTCATCAAAGAAGGAGCCAGCGTTCAGGAGATGATCATTGTCATCGACGGCAACCTTGAGGTCACTCGCGGCGGTCAACACGTCGCGAACATTGGGCCCGGCGGCTTCGCCGGCGAAATGGCGCTCCTCACCGATTCGCCACACAACGCAACAGTTGCGGCCACGGTGGACTCACGCGTGCTTCACATTGAGGGTGGAGCCTTCGACGTACTGCTCAAGCGGGTTCCAGCTATCGCCGTCAAGATGTTGCCCATCGTTGCGTCGCGCGTCACCAAGCCAGACGATCACTCAGCCTGACATCGCGTCGCCGATCAGTGTCCGTTGACGGCCGAGCGAAGTTGATCGAGCGTCGGCGACCCGGCCAAACCTGCCGGTGTTTTGTAGACCCGGCACGACAAGCCACAGGTGTGTCGAGATCGGCAAAGGGATCCACGCCATCCACCATGATGCTCGGTGAGCCCCGAAACTGAGTCGCCTCGGCCTCTTCGACGGTGTTCACGATGCGACGCTCAATCACCATCTCAGGGTGTTGAGCGCCAAGCGTACGAAGATGGCCGTCTGCGACGAGCCAGTTCGGGCAGTCATCGAAGTAGAGCAGCGTCACGTTCATGGCTCCAACGTAAACCTTGCAATACCGTCGACGGTGATGAGCGCACATCTACCGACGCGTGATGTTCTCAATTCTCGACAGCCGAAGAGCGAACCGCACACGAACTGTCGATGCGTGGCCTTCAAGGACTGCCCGCCGAACGTCGAGAAGTAGCTTCGCTCGCATGAACCGCGCAGAGGTCATCGCTACCGCATTCGTCCCCACACCCGCAGGCGTCGTGTCCCCGCCGACTCAGGATTCGTCAGCCGCTCGGCGGTTGCGCGATGCCATCGAACCAATCGCGATGCACTCGGTGTGGTGCGAAGGAACGAGTGCCCGCCTCGGGGCTTTGGGCCTCGACTTCTTCGAAAGCTATGTCACCTGTCGCGCCTCGTTGCTCGGCGAGCCCGAACCTGGAGTCGTCGTCGCGACCTTTGCCGTTTTCGAGCCGACCGTGATCTGCGCGGTGTACGAGGCGGGCCGTTCGAAATGCGGCCGCGCCGAGTTGCTCGCGGCACGCGACGAGTCGACCATTGCCAGCCTGTCGGCGGCGCTCAACAATGTCGACACCGAACGGGTCGGCACTGTTGCCAATGTGCTGCTCGACGCGGCGATGAGCGCCGACGGGACTGGCCGCCCACTATTCTCGGGCCTCCGTGACCAGCCCGTTCCCGCAGGCGCCATCGGTCGCCTCTGGCGAGCGTGCGAGTTGATTCGTGAACATCGAGGTGACAGTCACGTGGCCGTCTGCGTGGCAGCCGGGTTGAGCCCGGTTGCGATGAACATCCTCACCGAACTCTGGGTCGGCATGCCGATCGCCACGTACTCAGCATCCCGCTTTTGGTCGCTACCAACAATCGAGGCGACCTGCGAAGATCTGCGATCACGCGGTTGGCTCGACGGTGATCAACTGTCCGCGGCTGGCCGAACGATGCGCGACCAAATCGAATCGGCGACCGATGGACTCCAGGGTTCAATCATCGACAGTGTCGTCCTCGGCTGTTCCGACGACGCTGCCGTCGAAGGCCTGATCAACGATCTCGCCGACTGGTCGCAACGATGCATCGACGCCAACGCCTTCCCTCCTGACGTCTTCAAACGCGCGGCGGGGTAACTGCCGCTTCCGCCAGGCTGACAGCAGTTCCCCCGAGAGCTGGTGTTTCGCTAGACGATACGCAGGCCTGAAATCGCCCGAGAGATGACCAACTGTTGGATCTGCTCGGTGCCTTCGAAGATGTCGTGG
>CALAHA010000125.1 GCA_937891565.1 uncultured Ilumatobacter sp.
GTATCCTCGACCTGCTCCCGCCGCGCCTCGATGAGTACGACATCTTGATGACCGGTCAGCCGATCTGGCGCGAGCGTCTGCAGGGTGTTGGTGTGATCACGCCCCGCGAAGCACTTGCTCTGGGCGCCACTGGTCCCATCTTGCGTTCGACTGGTGTCGAGTGGGATCTCCGTCGCGACCAGCCTTACATGCACTACGACGAACTCGAGTTCGATGTGGTGGTCGGCTCGTACGGCGATGCGTTCGATCGATACGCAATCCGCCTCGCTGAAATCCGTGAGTCGATGGTCTTGGTTCGCCAGATCATCGAACGGATCCCCGAGGGCGACTATCGCATCCAGGATAAAAAGGTCACCCCGCCGCCACGTGCTCGTATCGACGAGTCGATGGAAGCCCTCATCCACCACTTCAAGATCTTCACCGAAGGTTTTAAGGTGCCCGAAGGCGAGGTCTACGTGGGCATCGAGAGTCCCCGTGGCGAGATCGGCTGCTATATCGCTTCCGACGGTGGCCCGAATCCGTACCGTCTCCACATGCGCGATTCGTCTTTCGTGAACATTCAGTGCCTGCCGCACATGATGCGCGGCGGCCTTGTTGCCGACGCCGTAGCGATCATCTCTTCGGTTGATCCTGTGCTCGGCGGCGTCGACCGATGACGAACCCCGTCGATAAGTTTTCGTTCACAGGAGCTGGCGCATGAGCCGTTTGTCCGACCACAACGTGGTCATTGCCAAAGAGATCATTGGGCACTACCCGAAGCAGAAGTCTGCGCTGATTCCGCTCGTCCATCTCAGCCAGGAACAAAACGGCTACGTCACCGAAGAGGCGATGCGCCACATCGCCGAGCTGGTCAATGTCACGCCCGCCGAAGTACTCGGCACAGCGTCGTTCTATGAGATGTTCAAGTTCGAACCTGTTGGCAAGTACGTCGTCAACGTGTGTACGACGTTGTCGTGTGCGCTGCTCGGTGCCGGAGAACTCATGCATCACGCCGAACAGAAGCTCGGCGTCAAGGCAGGCGGCACAACCGCCGATGGGCTGATCACGCTCGAGCCAGCCGAGTGCCAGGCGGCATGCACCGAGGCGCCGTGCCTGCAGGTCAACTACCGTCACAAGTACCGCGTCACCCACGACGATTTTGACCAGATGGTCGATGACCTCCGATCCGGCAAGCTCGAATCCGAGATTCCAGCCCATGGCACGCTCGGCCTGCAACGCCAACACATTCCTGATGACAAGGGCGTGGGTGCAGTGCATCCCGACGACGTCATCGGTGGTCCCGTGTGGATCCCCGTCGCCGTCGAGCCTGATAATGAAGGGGCATCCAAGTGAGCCATCCCACGAACTCCCCGGGTGCCGTGACACACGACTACATCCCGGGCTTCTACATTGGTGATCGCCCGAAGGTGGTGACGTCACGCTTCGAGTATGAAGACAGCTATACCCTCGAACGCTTCCTCGCAACCGGCGGCTACGACGGCCTGAAGAAGTGCCTGGCCATGTCGCCGCAGGAAATGCACGACGAAGTTCGCAACTCAACGGTGCTCGGTCGCGGTGGCGCTGGCTTCCCGGCGGGTGTCAAATGGGGCTTCACCCCCGAGGGTGTGTGGCCGCGCTACCTCGTTGTCAACGGTGACGAATCAGAGCCGGGCACCTATAAGGACCGTCTCCTGATGGAACGCGATCCGCACCAATTGATCGAAGGCTGTCTGATTGCGTGCTACGCCGCCGGTCTGTCGCAATGCTTCCTGTACGTCCGCGGCGAGATGGCCGTTGCGCAAGAGCGCATTGCCACGGCCCTCAACGACGCATATGCCGCCGGTTACATCGGCAAAAACATCCTCGGCACGGACTTCTCCGTCGACATCGTGCTGCACTGGGGTGCCGGTGCCTACGTCGTTGGCGAAGAGACCGCACTGATCGAGTCGCTTGAAGGCGAGCGCGGGATGCCTCGCTTGAAGCCGCCATTCTTTCCGGCAGCCGTCGGCCTCTACGGCAAGCCGACCATCGTCAATAACGTCGAGACGCTCGCGAACCTCCCGTTCGTCGCCGTCAACGGTTCAGCTGCCTACACCGCGATTGGAACGCCCACCTCGCCCGGGACCCGTATGGTTGCTGTGTCAGGGCACGTCAAGCGGCCTGGCGTGTACGAGATCGTCAACGGGTCGACGACGTTCCGCGACATCATCTACGGCGACGAGTTCAGCCAGGGCATCCGCGACGGCAACGACATCAAGGCCTTCGTGCCCGGTGGCGGTTCGGCGCCGTGGTTCGTCGAAGATCAGCTCGACATCCCATTCGAAGGCAAGGAAGCCAGCGCTGCGGGATCGATGCTTGGGTCCGGCGCCATTATGGTGATGGACTCCACAACCGACATTCCTGCTGCTGCGTACACGCTCACGAAGTTCTATGCCCACGAGTCGTGTGGCAAATGTACACCGTGCCGCGAAGGTGGTACCTGGCTCATGCGGATGCTCGAACGAGTCATCGACGGTCATGGCACCGATGCCGACCTCGACCAAATGCGCGAAGTCGGCCAGACGATTTGCCCCGGTGATATGCCGCACGCATCCAGTGCGCGGCTTGGCCTCGAAGCCGTGCCGTTCCCGTACAAGATGACCACGATTTGCTTTGTCGGTCCGTCTGCCTGGGCGCCGTTGCATTCGGCACTCACCCTGTTCCCCGAAGAGTTCGACGCGCGCGTCACCAAGGTGCCCAAGCGAATCTCCATTCCCGTCACCGCACTCTCAGGAGCTGACGCATGACCGATGTCGCCGAAGAAGAAGTAATCGAAGCAGTGCCCGAGCCGGAGCCCGATCCCAACGCCGTGCAGGTCACGCTGAACGGCCGCGCGATTACTGCCCAGAAGGGCGACCTCGTCATCGCGGTTGCCGAAGGCAACGGCGCTTCCGTACCGCACTTTTGTTACCACCCACGAATGAGCTCGGTCGGCATGTGCCGCCAGTGCTTGGTCGAGGTCGACACCGGCCGCGGTATGCAGCTCGCGCCGTCGTGCATGATCACCGTGTCGCCCGACATGAAGATCGACACCGAGTCGCCGACGGCGAAGCGTGCCCAAGAGGGCATGATTGAGATGCTGCTTGCCAACCATCCGCTCGATTGCCCGATCTGTGACAAGGGCGGCGAGTGCCCGCTCCAAGATCATTCGTACGCCGTTGGGCCCGGCGAGAGCCGGTTCGTCGAAGAGAAGCGTCACTACGAGAAGCCGATCCCTATCAGCGACCTCGTGTTACTCGACCGAGAGCGCTGCATCCTCTGTGACCGTTGCACGCGCTTTGCCGACGAGGTGGCCGGCGACAAGCTGATTGTCTTCACAGAACGCGGCAATAACACGCAGGTCATGACCTTCCCGGACGAGCCGTTTGCTTCGTACTTCTCGGGCAACACCGTTCAGATCTGCCCGGTTGGTGCACTGACCGCCGAGCCGTACCGCTTTAAGGCACGTCCGTGGGACCTTGAACAACAAGAATCCACGTGTACCACATGCTCGGTCGGCTGCCGCACCGTTGTCCAGTCGAGCCGCGATGAACTGCTCCGATACCAGGGCGTCGACTCCGACCCGGTCAACCACGGCTGGCTGTGCGACCGCGGTCGCTTTAACTTCGAAGCGGTCAACTCTGAGCATCGCCTCTCCAACCCGATGATCCGCACCGAAGCTGGTCTGATCGAAACCACTTGGAACGGTGCCATGGCGACCGCCAGCGGCCTCATCCGCGAGACCCTCGCCACCGGTGGCGCTGCGCGCATTGCCATCCTCGGTGGTGCACGTGGCTCCAATGAGGATGCATTCGCCTGGGGTCAGCTCGCCGACGCGATCGACACCCCGTACCGTGATGCGCAGCTCGGTGACGGCCTGCCTGGCGAGCTCCTCGGCCTCAGGCGCGCAACCATCGACGAAGCGGCTAACGCCTCGACAATCGTGCTGCTCGGCCCCGACCTCAAAGAAGAACTGCCGGTTCTCTACCTCCGGCTCCGTGATGCAGCTGAGAAGAAGCGCAGCAGAATCATCGAGTTCTCCGCGACCGATACCGGCCTCAGTCGGTACGCATGGAAGAGCGTGCGTCATGAGCCCGGCAATCAGGCCAAAGCCGTGGAAACCGCCATTGCCGATACCGATATTGCAGCGCAGCTCGCCAGCGGCGACGTTGTTATCGTCGCCGGCCGGCCCAACTTGGCCGAGTCATCCGACGCCACCGTCGCAGCACTGCAGGCAATGCTCAACGCGGCGCCGAGAGCCAAAGTGCTCCCGGCACTCCGCCGTGGCAATGTTGTCGGCGCGCTGTCGCTCGGGATGGCACCGACCGGCCCGGTCGGTGACCGCGGCGATGCGATCGACGCGTTGACCGCAGCTGCCGAGGGCAAGATCGATCTGCTGATCTTGGTTGGCGCCGACCCGCTCAGCGACTGCCCCGACACCGACCTTGCACGTCGTGCGTTGGCTGGCGCTCGTCGCATTATCTCGGTCGACACGCATCCGTCTGAGTCCACAAAGCTTGCTGACGTCGTGCTCGCCGCTGCCGCCTACGGCGAGAAGTCGGGCACAACGACGAACCTCGAGGGGCGCGTCACGACACTTGCTCAGAAAGTCACCGTCACGGGCACCGCTCGTCCTGACTGGATGATCGCTGTTGAACTGGGCATGTCGCTCGGCGACAACTCGTTCGCTGCCGACCACCCGCTGGCCGACGTTGCGTCAGTCAACGATGTCACCGATGCAATTGCAGCAACTGCGCCGCTCTTCGCGATGGTCACTCGGGAGGCGCTTGCGGGCGACCCCAACGGAGTGATGTCGGCGCAGCCCGCTGCGTCGCTTCCGGCCGTGTCGGTTGCCGTGGCAGGACGTAACAGCTACGACTACCGGCTGGTTGTCAACCGCAAGTTGTACGACGGGGCGATTGGCACGGCGATGTCGCGTTCGCTTGTCAACCTCGCACCGGGTGCAGCGGCGCACGTTCATCCGCTCGACCTCGACGGCATCGGCGTCATCGAAGGTACCG
>CALAHA010000126.1 GCA_937891565.1 uncultured Ilumatobacter sp.
GATTGCGCAGCTCGACGCCGCCAAGACCGACAAGACCAAGGTGCTCCTCTTCGTGTGCCCTGACAACCCCTCGGGCGCCGTGTACCCGCCGGCGGCGGTCAAGGCGATTGGTGACTGGGCCGTGGCGAACGGCGTCTGGGTTATCACCGATGAGATCTACGAGCATCTGACCTACGGCGCTCATGAGTTCTCCTCGATGCCGGTGCTCTGCCCCGACATTGCTGACCAGTGCATCATTGTCAACGGCGTCGCCAAGACCTATGCGATGACCGGCTGGCGTGTCGGCTGGATGATTGGCCCAGCTGATGTCATCAAGGCCTCGACGAACTTCCAGAGCCACGCCACCTCGAACGTGTCGAATGTTGCGCAGCGTGCAGCAATCGCTGCAGTGTCTGGCCCGCTCGACGATGTCGTGATGATGCGCGAAGCCTTTGCTCGTCGTGCCGTGACCATGCACCAAATGCTCAATGCGATCGATGGTGTGTCGTGCCTCGAGCCGCAGGGAGCGTTCTACTGTTACCCCGACATGACGGGGCTCCTCGGCAAGGAAATCCGTTCTGGCGATGGCACGGTCAAGGTCGCCAACACGACGATCGAGCTCGCCGACATCATCCTCGAAGAGGCCAAGGTGGCCTTCGTTCCCGGTGAGGCATTCGGCCTGCCCGGCTACGGCCGCTTCAGCTTTGCCCTGGGTGATGAAGACCTCGCCGAAGGTATTCAGCGCATCGCTGACTTGGTTGGCTGACGCAGCTGTTGTCGCGTCGGTCGCCTATGTGGCGCCCTGTGTGAGATCGGCGTCGTTGAGTAGATGATCCCGGACGTGTCTCAGGCGCTCAGCCGATGGGGTCGACGTCGACGTACTTGCGGCTCAAGATGTCGACAGCGACCACGACGATGATCCCGACGATGGCCAGAACGATCGGCAGGACGACGTTGCCAGACGGCGCCGACAGCGTGGTTGTGTTGGTGCCGTTCGGCCAGGGCCAGAGCACACGAATTGAGCCGAGCATCAGGCCGATCATTGCGGCGATCACCCAGGTTCGGTAGTGCTCAAGGAGCCAGCTGAGTAGCGTAGAAAAGAGTGCGAGGCCGACGACGGCACCAACGATAAAGGCGCCGAGCGAGACGAAGTCACGGTCGTTCACCGCCCCGAGTACTTCGGTGTACATGCCCATCATGACCAGCAGAAACGAGCCCGAGATGCCCGGCAGGATCATGGCGCAGATGGCGATTGCTCCGACCAGCAGGAAGATCAGCGGCGACCTCGTGACGACCTCGGCAGCATTCTGGTCAACCACAGTGTCAGACTTGAGGCCGAGGAGCAGGAAGAGGCCGATTCCGACGCCGACCATGATGCCGATTGCCGTCGCATCGACTCGGTCGAGCATGCGGTAAGCAACATAGATCGTGCCGAGCACGAGCCCGAAGAAGAGGCCCGACATCGTGATTGGTTCGTCGTCCAGGAGGCGTTCGAGAACCGAGGACAACGCGGCGACGGCGACAAGAATTCCGGCGAGCAACGACAGGAGCCAGACCCACTCGATTTCGCCGAGCGTGGCCTTGAGTGCGGTGATGTCACCGGTGACAAGCTCTTTCAGCCCGCGAGCGCCGATCCGAATGTTGTTAATGAGTCGGCCATAAATGCCAAGGACCAGCGCGACCGTGCCGCCGGAGACCCCAGGCACGATGTCGGCGGCGCCCATGGCGAAGCCACGGATGAGTTGAGCTGCGGGGGCCGGAATGTTCACGCGGTGAGACTAGGGGCTCGAGCCCAGAGTCTCACCAAAGGGAGTCACCACCAAAGGGAGTAGCGCGATGCAAGTCCGGTCGCCACGACGAGGATTGTGCATTCTGCGACCTGCTCGACGGCGCCCAGAATGTCGCCAGACACACCACCGAACGCCCGGCGCGCCACAGCAGCAACCATGACAGCACTGATCAGCGCCGCAACGGCGAATGGTCCAACCCACCAACCAGTCGCCAGCGCCGTAATTGCGAGCGCTCCGGCCACGCCGGTAGCGGCACAGGAACGGGTGAGTGACCGGGTGTAGTCGGCACCGAGGCCATCGGTTGATACCGGCGGAGCAAACCCCATAACACCAACAGCAGCACCGCGGCCGAGTGTGTGTGCCGCGACCAGCGCCGCGAACGCGGCGGCTGGCGCCAAAGCTGCGATGCACGCGATGCGTAACACGATGGTTCCGCACATGGCAGCGACCCCGTAGCTGCCGTGCCGCGAGTCTTTGAGAATCTCGCGGCGACGCTCAGGCGTCCACCCGCCCATCGCATCAGCGGTGTCAGCGAGACCGTCTTCGTGGAATGCGCCGGTGACGACGATGCCGAACAAGACGGCGACTGTTGCTGCCACGCCGGGTGTGGTCAGCTCCATGAGCCCCGCTACAACTGCACCGATAGCGGCGCCGATCAACGCGCCGACGACGGGGAACCAGGGGACTGCTTGGGCAAGATCCGGTGCGGCGCGCAGCCGAATCGGGATACGGGTCAAGAACTGGGCGGCGCTCAGTGAGCCCCACGGAGGGAGCCCGTTGCTCACGCGAAGAACTCGGCGAAAGTCGGCACCTCGCTGATGCCGGCGCATGCCATGCGAATCAGCGGAACAGCCGCCATTGCGCCGGACCCTTCACCGAGCCGCATGTCGAGATCAAGCAGCGGCCGCTTACCGAGGTGGTCGAGCAACTTGCGGTGGCCAGGCTCGGCGGAGCAATGGCCCACGATGCAATGGTCGAGCAAGCCGGGGTCAATCATCGCGAGTGGAAGGACCGATGCAGAAGTGACGTAGCCGTCGAGCACCACCGGAATCGATCGATGGCGCGCTGCGATGGTCGCAGCGGCAATTGCTGCGAGTTCGGCTCCTCCGACCTCACGCAAAATTTCGATCGGGTCGGTGATTCCAGCGATTCGGCGTTGTGCAGCCTGTACAGCGCCGACCTTGCGGGCGAGCCCTTCGTCGTCGACACCCGTGCCACGGCCAACCCAGGACGCGACGTCGCCACCTACGAGCGACGCAGCGATTGCAGCAGACGGCGTCGTATTGCCGATGCCCATCTCGCCGAGTACCAGCAGATCGCAGTCGAGCGCATCGACGGCGTCGAATGCCTGTTGGACCACAGCATCGAATCGTTCGGGCGTCATTGCTGCTTCGACCCGAATGTCGCCGGTGGGCCGCCCGACGCCGACGTCGACAGCACACAGCTCGGCGCCAGCGGCCCGAGCGAACGCGCTGATTGTTGCTTGGCCTGCCTCAAACGCGGCGAGCATCGCGGCGGTGACATCGGGCGGATAGGCGCTGACTCCGGCGGCGGCCACGCCATGATCCGCCGCGAAAATCACGCCGACCGGCCGCTCAATGGCAGGGCGACCGGTCCGCTGCCAGCCAGCGACCCAGGCGGCGGTCTCGTCGAGCCACGCAAGCGCGCCGCTCGGGCGCAAAATCTGTGCAGCCCGCTCGACAACGGCTTGGTGGGCTGCGCTGTCGCGCGGTGGCAGGCCGGCGAGATGGTCGTGCAGCAGGGTCATGGCGTGCAGTCTGGCGGATGGGCTCGTCGAACCGGATGGGTCATTGGAAATCGTCAAGAAGCGTCCACGGATCTTCGAGCTTGGTCGCCCGGCCGGCGATGAGGTGGAGGACTGTGTCGGCGGCGGCGGCCCACGTTTGGTTGACGAAACCGTGAACGTCGCGATAGCGACGAGCGAGGGTATTTTCGGGCACGATGCCGAGCCCCACCTCGTTGGTGATGACAACGACAGGATCACTGCGCAACCCCACACCGGCAGCATCGGTTATCGCCTGATTGCGGATGTACTGGTCGCTCCTTCCATCCCACATGAGGTTCGAGGTCCACAGCGTCAGGCAGTCAATGATGATGAGACCCTCAGGCGCAGCATCGAGCGCAGTTGTCAGATTGAGCTGCTCCTCGATTGTTTGCCAATTGGCGGGACGTTCATTGACGTGACGTTCGATGCGTTGACGCATGTCGTCGTCAACGGTCGGCGCCGTGGCTATGAAAGAAACCGGACTGGAGCTGACAGCTTGGTAGCGACGCCCGATATCGACGGCAAGCGAGCTCTTACCGCTGCGAGCGCCGCCGATGAGAACGGTGAGTGACATCTGGTGCTCGCTGCCGTCCGCTAGAAGTCGATGCCGCGCATCGCACGAATGCCTTCGGTATACGCGTGCTTAATTTCTTTCATTTCCGTCACCGTGTCTGCGAGTTCGATCAGTTCCGGAGCGGCGTCGCGGCCGGTCACGATGACGTTGACGTGGCGTGGCCGGTCGGCGATTGGGCCGACGATGTCGGCGATCGGCAGCCAGCCGAATGACGCGAGATAGGTCAGCTCATCAAAGATCACCAGTTGGTGTTCGCCGGCCTCCATCAACTCGATGGCCTTCGCCCACCCTTGCGCGGCGTGCGCCATGTCATTTGTCAGGTCGTTCGAATCCCAGGTGAAACCGTCGCCGAACGAAAACCAGTCGACGCCGAGCTTTCGACCCATCTTCTCCTCGCCGACGTTCCAGTTCCCCGACTTGATGAACTGCACGACGGCAACGTTCCAGTCGCGCGCAAGCGCACGGATCATCATGCCGAACGCTGACGACGATTTGCCCTTGCCATTGCCCGTGTTGACAATGACGAGCGAGTCGGCGCGCCGCAATCCGTCGGGGCGTGGATCGTCGGTCGGGGCCGTGTGAGGAGCGTCGTCCGTGGTCGGTTCGGTGGAAATTTCGCTCGTCATGGAATGAGTAAGGTTACGGACGCCGTCGCTACAATGTCTAGTTCACGTCAAAGTGAACAACGTCGTACAACGCAGCGAAGTCTGGTGAGAATCCAGCACTGTCCCGCAACGGTGGTCTCGGAGTAACCCGAGCAAGTCCGGTCGCCTGCTCGTAGGACGCGACAACAACCCTCGAGGCAAGGGAAGGTCGCATTTGGTGGTTTCGCGCCGCCGGATGAGCCCAGCTTGTTCTCCATTACCCCTCGACATCGAGGTTGGAGGAACAATGCGTTCAACAGAAAGGTCCACCCGCAAGAAACTCATCGGCGTAGTCGTCGCGCTCGCCTTCGTGGCAGCCGCGTGCGGCAGCGACGATGCTGAGACCACGAGCACCGATGCGCCGTCCGAGACGGAGGCACCCGCTGATACCGACGCCCCCGCCGAGAGCGAGCCAGCAGTCAGCGAAGCTCCCGCCGACACCGAGTCGGCGAGCACCGATGCTCCCGCCGACGTCGAGGAGCCCGGTCTGCCGACACGCGTTGTCTCGCTCAGCCCGACGCACACCGAGATCATGTTCGCAATCGGCGCCGGCGATCTGCTCGTGGCTGTCGATCAGTTCTCGAACTTCCCGGCCGAAGCACTCGACCTCCCGAACGAACTGTCCGGCTTCGAGCCGAACATCGAAGAGATCGCCGCCTTCGAGCCCGACCTCGTTCTGATCGGTGGCGACTTCAACGGCATCGGGGACCAGCTCGCTGAACTCGGTATCGCATCGTGGGACGGCCCGGCTGCTTCGACGATCGGCGACACGTACGCCCAGATCGAACAGCTCGGTGCGGTCACTGGTCGGATCGGTGAAGCAGCTGAACTCGTGAGCTCGATGCAGGCCCGCGTTGATGCTGCAATTGCGAGCGTCTCGGCTGCCGACCCGCCATTGTCGATCTACCACGAGGTCGACAACACGTTCTATAGCGCTGACTCAACCAGCTTTATCGGTGAGGTGTACGCAAGCTTCGGCCTCGAAAACATTGCTGACCGCGCCGAGGGCGACAATTTCGGATTTCCGCAGCTCAATGTCGAGTCGATCATCTCGGCCAACCCCGATGTGATCTTCGTGCCGTGCGGCAATTTCTGTACGACCACCGCCGATGAAGTTGCGGCCCGGCCGGGCTGGGATGCAATTGCTGCTGTTCAGAATGGCAACATCGTCGAGGCAGACGAAGACATTGCTTCGCGCTGGGGCCCGCGCATTGTCGAGTACTACGAGGCCGTCGCCGCTGTTATTGCCAGCATCAAAGCCTCGGTCTAGTCAGTTCTGACGAGAACGTCGAGGACGCGATGAGCGCACAGCACGATGCCCGTTGGTTCGCTGGTGGGACCATTTTCGTGCTGTGTGCCGTCGTGCTCGGTGCCTCGATTGGGCCTGCCGGGCCTGATTGGTGGCGGGTTCCCGGCGAGCTGATCAACCGCTTGCCGCTCATCGAATTCAACACCGGAGTGAGCGACGCCGAGTGGGCAATCGTGTGGAAAATCCGGATGCCCCGCGTCGTGCTCGGGGGCTTGGTCGGCGGCATGTTGTCGCTTGCTGGCGCCACGTACCAGGGTGTGTTTCGCAACCCCCTCGTCGACCCCTACCTCCTCGGTGCGGCTGCAGGCGCCGGGCTGGGCGCAACGGTCGCGCTGACCATCGGCA
Source organism: uncultured Ilumatobacter sp. (assembly GCA_937891565.1). Classification (GTDB taxonomy): domain Bacteria; phylum Actinomycetota; class Acidimicrobiia; order Acidimicrobiales; family Ilumatobacteraceae; genus Ilumatobacter_A. Next base: position 6,428 of record CALAHA010000126.1, read on the forward strand.
GGGGCGCCACTGCGGACTGGCCCATCGACCCGGTTCCGACGGTTGCGTTCGTGTTTGCCGTGGCGACGGTCATGGTGACCTACGCGGTCGGTGCTGCGTTCAACGGCTCACGAAGTGGCGTGACCCTGGTGCTCGCTGGCGTCGCCGTGGTGTCGTTCACTTCGGCCATACAGACCTTCATTCTCCAGCGCAACGTCGAGGCGATCCGGGAGGTTTTCCGGTGGATCTTGGGCAGCCTGTCGCTTGCGTCTTGGGCGGACGTTCGGCTCGTGGTGCCGTACGTGGCTGTCAGCACTGTGGTTCTGCTGTTTCATCGTCGCCACCTCGACGCTTTTCGTGTCGGTGACGACGAGGCCGCAACGCTCGGCATGTCGGTGGCTCGTACCCGGCTGATCATCGTCGTTGCAGCAACGCTCGGTACGGCTGCGGTCGTGTCGGTGAGCGGGTTGATCGGCTTTGTCGGCCTGGTCGTTCCACACGTCGTGCGCCTCGTTGCCGGCGCTGGACACCGGCGACTACTCCCGTTGTCGCTGTTGGGCGGAGCTGGCTTCTTGATCCTTGCCGACGTGCCGGGCCGCATGCTCGCTCGTCCGGCCGAAACCCCGATCGGTGTGGTCACCGCATTCATCGGTGCGCCATTCTTCTTGTACCTCTTGAGGACGAGACGGGTCGGAGGATGAGCACGATCACGTTTTCCGACGTCTCGGTCCAGTACGGCAAGAAGCGTGTGGCACTCAGCGGGTTCTCCGACTCGGTCGACGCCGGCGAATGGGTCGGCCTCATCGGCCCGAACGGCGCGGGAAAGTCATCGCTA
>CALAHA010000127.1 GCA_937891565.1 uncultured Ilumatobacter sp.
CGCTCGACGAGATGATCAAGCTGCCCACCTACTCGATGGCGCGGATTGCGAGCGAGTCGGACGACTTCATACTGCGGGCGCCGTTCCCAGTGACGAACGTGTCGCCCGAAGACGACCCGATGCCGCCCGTTCCCGAGGCGGGTGAGTTCTCGCCCGACCCGGACTGGCGACCGTCGGTGTTGACGGACGTCTACACGGTCGGCGGCATCAAACGCATCATGGCGTGGTTCGAGGAGATGCGGCGTTACGAGGCGGCGGCTGTGGCGAAGTCGGGCTCGGGGCTTACCCGGCCGGACGACCTCGTTTTGGACGACGAGTTCGTGCAGCCGGCGGCACGTGGCCGGGCGTGGTATCTGATCGATCACATACGCACGGGCGGCGCGTCGCCGATAGTGCCGCTCGAAGAAGCTTCGCCGCTGGCGCCGGCGATCAACGCTGAGCGAGTGAGGTTGCTCGGCAAGGACTATCACGATAAGCGCGTGTTGGACCAGTTGTGCGACGGGCATCGGAACCTTTCGAAATGCCCGCCGCTGACAGTGCTATCGGCGAATCATTCGGGCGCGCTGCGTTTTCACGACGCGGTCGGGAAGCAGTTCGCCGACGACTCGTCCGAGGAGCTTGGCTGGCTACAGCCGGTGATATCAGCGGAGACGCCGCTGATTCTGCAGCTGGGCGATGAGAAGGTAAAGATCAGCGGCTTCGTGGCGACGTGCCCGGCCCGGATCGAGCCGTGTAACGGCGTTCAGCAAAACGGCAAGGTACGCACGACGACTGACAAGTCGTGGCCGAAGCTTGAAGTTTTGCCCGACGGCAGCGAGGAGCTCGCTGTCAACCCTCTCATTGCGCTGGACGAGCTAGCCAAGTCTGAGTTTCCGAAAACAACTCAGTTCGCGGCGGGGGTGGCGGTGTTGATGCAAGCCGAGCCGGCCGTAGGCGTCGCGGGGGTCACCCGCGATCGCGAGGCGGCGGCGTCGCCGGCTGATTACGTCTATCTATGGAAGATCGACCTACAGTCGGCGTACAGGTCTTGGCACAACCATCCGTCTGAGCTGTGGATGTTTGGGAAACAATGGGGCGGGAAGAGTTATCTCGACTGTCGCACTCAGTTTGGTGACGCTTCGATGGTGCAGGATTTCTCTCGCTTCACTGATTTCTTTCTGTGGTTGCTTCGGCGGCTGTCCGACGGCGACGAACGCCTCCGACGACAGTGCGACTCGTTCGGGGCGCCGCTGTGGGCGGCGCTCGACGCCGAGCCGACGACGAAAGAATATTCAAACTGGTTGCTGGAGCGAACGGCGGCGGGTCTCGACGGCGACCATCTGCGACTGTCGGTCGAAGCCGGCTACATCGACGACATCTTCGGCGCCGCTTTGGGCTACGATAGAGCGGCGGCGATGCGCGACTTGGCAGTGGGGCTGGCAAAGTTCTTGGGCTTCGACGTCGCGCCGAAGAAGATCGCCGGCCCGACGTCACAGATGACGGTGCTCGGGGCGTCGCTGACGCTGCAGACGCGGATTTTGGCGCTCGACCCAGACAAGGCGGTCTCGTACGAGGCGCAAGTCAGCGAGGCGCTCAAGAGGAAATCGTCGATGAGGATGACGGATTTTCTGAGCCTGACTTGCAAGCTGGTGCACGCGGCCCAGTACAGGCCGGCAGGTCGGCCTTATCTCACGTGTATGTTCACGGCGATGCGGCAGGCGACGAGGTCTGGTGCGAAGCGAGTGCGACTCGGACGTGGCGTGATGCGTGACCTGCGCTGGTGGAAGCAGTGGCTGCCGGTCCCGACGGACGGCGTCGCTTTCTTCCCTCTGAATCATTTCCCACCGTCCGGCTCCGTCGACCTGCTCGAGTTCGCCTACGACGCCTCGGGCGTCGAAGGCCTCGGAGCGGCGATGCTACGCGACGACGACGAAGGGAACGTCGTGTGCTACTTCATCGAACATGAGTGGACCGACGCAGAGAAGAGGTATCACATCAACGTGAAGGAAGGCATCGCCGGGTACGCGGCGCTCACGAGCCTTTACCCGATCGCGCCGCACCGACATGCACTCGCCCATGGCGATAATACGACGGAAACGATCACTTCGGCGACTAACAAGTCGCGGAGTGCGATGCAGTCCGTCGTACTGCAGCATCGAGCTGATTTCGCAGGGCGAACCGGCGTGGTGACGAGGCTGCGGCGTGTGAAGTCAAAGGACAACGTTCTCGCCGACCCGGTCTCACGTCTCGCGATGGACACGTTCAAGGCCGAGGCCCGCAAGCTCGGCGCGTCACGGTTCGTTAAGATCCCGTTGGCGCCCGAGGTGCGTCGGCTGCTCGACGAGCTCGCCGAGCGGTTGGCCGAGCTCGAGGCGGACGGCGATCCGACGTCAGGGACGGCGGCGACAGTCGCAGAGGTCTACAGGCGCGAGGAGGATTTCGCACGCCGCGAAGCGGCGGCGGCGGCGAAGACGACGGAGCCGGAGCAGCCTTCGGACGCTCAGGCGCCGTGGGGGTTCATATCCGGCTTCTGCGGAGCGGATTCGATGTCGTTCGCCGTCGAGCCGCTCGGCGGCTTCCCGTTGGCGGGCTTCGACGCGGATGAGACAGTGCGGCGATTGTGGGAGGAGCGCACGGGCGTTGGCTGCTGGGGCGCCTTCCAGGGCGTTTTCGACGCGGCGCTGGACGGTCACCTCGACTGGCTGGCGCCGGCGACGCTGATCTACGTCAGCGGCAGCCCGTGCCCGGATTTCAGCAAGGCCGGCAATCGCCGTGGCGTCAGCGGCGTCACCGGCGGGCTCTGGCTCGATGATTGCGAGCTGGGCTGCCGTTTGCGGCCGCCGATTCTAATTCGCGAGATGGTCACGGGGATTTTCGACGTCGACGGCGGCGCAGCTTTTTGGGCAGCTGTCGACGTTTATCGCGACGCGGGCTACGTCGTGGGGTGGGCCGTGCGGATGGCACGACGGCACGGCGACCCGACGTCGCGACGGCGCGTGTTTCTTGTGGCGGTACGCCCAGATTGCATCGTCGCGGGGAAGAGCGCAGTGGACCTGTTCGCCCCCGAGGGGACCTCGTCTCTCGACTCGGTGACGGTGGAAAGCTGCCTCGACAGCGAACCGGAGGATGGACTGGAGTATCACGACAGCGTCGAATGGTTACCGGTGCGCGATACGACCGACTGGGACGGCCCACGTCTCGTCGGTACGATCGGCATCGGTGGCATGGGCTGGTCGGTGTACGATGCGAAGGGACCGGCGGTAACGATGAAGACTTGGGGGCAAGGCCCGGGCGGGGCGACGGCTCTCTACCGCGACAGCAGTGGACGCGTGCGGCGTCTTTCGCCTTGGGAAGCGATGAAGACTCACAGCTTTCCAGACGACTTCATCAGTTACCTGAGAGATACGGCACGGATCTCCTGGGAGGAGGCGTACCGCCTCTGTGGGAACTCGATCCCCATCCTGACGTTGAGAGGGGTGGTCGAACATCTCGTCACCTCTGTCATCAAACCGCAGGTGATGGCAGAAGTGTCGGCGGCAGCACGTTCGCACCGCGAGGCGCGCGAGCTTGCGGCGAGCGAGCGCGAGGAGGCAGCGCGACGGCAGCGAGCCTGACCGCGAGCAGCAGCGATGCGAACGTCGACGGCCGTGGAGGTGTCGTGGGTCGTGCGGAAGAAAGGAACAAACGATGTTCGACACCCGGTTGCCCGTTGACGGCACGGCCGGGCCAGCCGACGTGCTGCGACTACTGCCCGAGGGCGCACGTCAACGAGTGTCTCCAGAGGCACTCAGAGGACGAGCGACGACGGGCACGGCAACACGTGGCAGCCAGCCGAGCGGCCAGCAGCCAACCGTCGACATCGACGGCGAGTGCGGTGACGACAGAGCCGGACGGGCGATCATCAGGAGTAGGCAGAGAAACGGCGAGCGAAGGTCGCAAGCCGAAGCCGAAACCGAAGGACGCGCGCGAGGCGTCGAGCCGAGCGTCGACACACGAGACGGACGGTCTCGAGGAGGTGTCGCGTCAGCTAGCGGCGTTCACGGCACCATCGGCCGACAGTGCGGTGCTACTGGCGATGAAGAGCGAGGCGCGGCGGAGTAGCAAGAGAAGCGCGGAGACGGTAGCTGAGGCGCAGCACCAAGCGATGTTCGGCGAGACCGCGAAACGCGCCTCAGGTGGGAGTAGCTCGAGCGAGCCGTCAACGGGCGAGAGCAAGGCGTCGCTACCGGTGACGACCCAGTGGGTGGGAGCCGGCAAGGCGTCGGTCTCCGACGAGCAACTCAAGAGGATGATCGTCGAGATGACGACGCTGAACAAGAAGAGGTGGTCGCACGAGACAGTAGCGGCAGTCACGGGAGGGCCGAGGGGAACGGTCCAAGCTGTGATGGCGTCACTGTCGCGAGGACCGCTCGAGGCTCACACTCAGCACGAGTTCAACGCAATCGACTTCGGCGAGGGCGTCGACCCGCTCGTGCCGGACTGGCGCAATTTGGAAGAGATGGGCGTGTTGCCGAAGCTGCGGGAGGCGAAGGCGGCGATCTATGCGCCGGGCTCATTACCGAAACTGAGGACAGCGCTCAACCACTGGTTGCGCTTCACGGCGACGAAGGCGCGAGTAGGCTTTCTTCGACCGCGCATCAACGAAGATCCCGACGCCTTTCTCACGGAGAGTCTCTTGCGGCAAGGCTTCGTGGCAGATTTGGTGGCGGGCGGATGCAACGTGGATACAGCTCAGCAGTACATGTCACTGTTCAATTCGTGGCACATCGACGTCATGGGCTACGGAGTCGTGTCGTCGAAGGCCTTCGAGGACGAGCAGTACAAGCGGACGAACCAGGGTCTACGCCGGCTTCATCCGGCGACCAAGATCGACCGAGCTGCTCACCCGATTGAGTTGAACGGCTCAGTGCTGAGGAAATCTCTCGAGGGAGTTTTTGAGATTTACGACATGCCGGGTAAGGTGACGTCGGGCCGTTGGCAGGCAATCGAGAGGGCGCTCAGCGAGGAGCGTCCCGATGGCTTCGACAGAGGCCTGATCACCGATCTCGTCTTTTCGGCGGCGACGGAGCTGGCGACCGACGGGCTGCTGCGGCCCGGCGAGATCATGCCGAAGAAGGGCTTCATCTCGCAGTCGGACGTGTCTTTCGATCACGATGACAACGGGAAGCTGATCTCAGCGACGGTGATGATCGTTCCGATCAAGAGGTACGGCAAGGACGTGGGCAGCACGGCCAAGCGGCCAATCGTGATCAAGGCGAATCGCGGGGGCGCTCTGCGGACGGCAGAACTTCTTGAGATCATCAGCATGATTGCGCCGTGCCGACCAGGCGACGAAGAGACGACGCCGGCGCTGAGAATTCCAGTGGCGAAGACCGCGGGGCTGAATCGGCGAGACCGAAAGTCCCTTGCGAATTTGACGCTGCGGAAGGTTATGGACTGGTATCACGACAAGTGCGCTGCGGCGGGAGTGCCGCACCACAAGAAGGTGATGCCTCATAGCTTCCGGATCGGCGGGGCGACCGCGCTGTTCGCGGCGGGAGTGACCGCCGAAGAGATCAAGACGATGGGGCGTTGGTCGTCGGACGTGTACCGAATCTACTGCCGGCTCAGCAAGGAGCGACTGCTTCAGCTGTCACACCGAATGAGCAACTCGCGCTCAACTCAGTTCTTGAACGGTGCCGACGGCTTCCTCAGCACGGCGACGCCGTCGGGCGAGCAAGACCTCGAGGAGGTCGAGCAGCAAGAGCCGGGGCAGCCGCCTGACATCGGCAGAGACGAAGACGAAGGTCACGACGACGAGCGTGGACTGGGATCGGACGCGGAGTCGGACGATGGTGCGGCCATGACGGACGACGAATGTCACGTCGAGCAGAAAGGCATGTGCGACTGTGGCCCGCTGTTGACCGACGCGCAAATCAACGTCGGCGCGACGGTGGCAGTGCCGTTCTCGCTGGGCCGTCACCAAGTGCATTTCGAAGGCACGATCGCCTCGATTCTGCCTTCGACGTCTGAGGTCACTGTGGCATTTCCGGGCGAGAGACCTTGGGTGGCCGCCCGGGACCGCCTCTTCGCGGTTGTCGCCCGAAGGTCTGTCGCGTCGGAGGACGACGACGGATGACGACCTGACGGCGGCGACGCGCAAACAAAGTCCCGAACCAAGTGACTCAGGGAGAGCGCGAGGTTTGGGCATCGGGCGGCAGGGAGCCACCGATATCGTGAGGCATCGGGCGGCAGGGAGCCACCGAAGCCGACCGATTTTTCGCGGTTGTCGCCCGAAGGTCTGTCGCGTCGGAGGACGACGACGGATGACGACCTGACGGCGGCGACGCGCAAACAAAGTCCCGAACCAAGTGACTCAGGGAGAGCGCGAGGTTTGGGCATCGGGCGGCAGGGAGCCACCGATATCGTGAGGCATCGGGCGGCAGGGAGCCACCGAAGCCGACCGATTTTTATGAGAACGGGTCACACAGTTGTGCTATCACCCGGGCCCGTTCTCATAGACGGCTTCAGGCAGGGAGCCTCGAAACCGGGAAAAGAAAGGAGAAAGGGG
>CALAHA010000128.1 GCA_937891565.1 uncultured Ilumatobacter sp.
GCAAGTTCCACGTCGCCGGTACGCCCGCCGTGTCCAAGACCTGGTCCGAAATCGCCATCACTGCCAAGCAGCAGGGCGACGAAATGACCCTCAGCACCACGTTCGTTGCCGACATGCCGACGTTCCCATTCGGCGCCCACATCGCGGTGGTCGAAGTCGACACCGGCACCGGCCAGGTTAAGCACCTGCGCCAAATAGCCTGCGACGACGCCGGCCGCGTGGTCAACCCGCTGCTGCTCGACGGACAGATTCACGGCGGTATCGCACAGGGCACCGCGCAGGCGCTGCTCGAAGAAGTGCGCTACGACGAGGACGGCAACCCGATCACTTCGAACCTCGCCGACTACGGCATGATCTCGGCCGCCGAACTGCCGAGCTTCGAGGTCATCCACATGGAGACCCCAACGTTCGTCAACCCGCTCGGCGTCAAGGGCATCGGCGAATCCGGCACCATTGGTTCCACGCCAGCGGTGCAGTCGGCCGTCATCGATGCCGTCAGCTACCTCGGGGTCAAGCACATCGACATGCCCGCCACCGCCGAGCGCGTGTGGCAGGCCATCCAAGCCGCACAAGCGGCCCAGTGAGACGACGCGGTCACACTGTGCCTGGCACAGTGTGACCGCCCACAACGAACACCCGAAGGAGCAGACCATGACCGACACTGCGAAAGCCACCGAGACTCACGGCCGCGCGTCGTTCAAGAGCTTCGAAGAGTCAACTGCGCAAGATTGGGCTTTGATCGCGCCGCAGCTCAGCATCACGCAGGCAATGGTCGCAGACCGCGTGATCGGGCTGCTCCGCGAACTCGGCGAGGACTACGGCGGCTTCCCCGTCAACCGTTTGGAGCACAGCCTCCAGACGGCCACACGTGCCGAGCGAGACGGCAAAGACGACGAGTATGTGTTCTGCGCGCTCATCCACGACATCGGTGACACGCTCAGCCCGTTCAACCACCCCGAAATCGCTGCTGGCATCATCAAGCCGTTCGTCTCCGAAGCCAACCACTTCATGGTCAAGCACCATGGCGAGTTCCAGGGCTACTACTTCTGGCACCACCTCGGCATGGACAAGGACGCTCGCGAGAAGCACCGCGACAGTGAATTCTTTGACCACACCGAAGAATTCTGTGCCAAATACGACCAGACGGCATTCGACGCCGACTACGTCAGTAACCCGCTCGAGCACTACGAGCCGCTGATCCGCCAAATCCTGCGCAGCGCTTGATTCCCGCAACGATGCGCGCCGCCGTCCTCACCGGGCTGGGCGGCCCAGAGGTTCTCGTTCTGCGCGATGACGTGCCCGTTCCAGTACCCGCAGCCGGCGAGGCGCTGATCCACGTCGCGGCGTGTGGCATGAACAACACCGACATCAACACGCGAGTCGGCTGGTACAGCAAGTCGGTCACCGAGGCCACGAGCGGCGATGGGTTTGCCGAGGCGACAGTCAATGACGGAACGTGGAGTGGAAGCGGGTTTCAGTTCCCCCGAATCCAGGGCGCCGATCCAAGCGGCCGGATCGTTGCTGTCGGTGCAGACGTCGACGAGGCAATCATCGGGCGTCGAGCGCTCGTCGATTGCTGCCTGCGCGACGTCGACGAACCAATGCGTCGTGAACTCGCCGGCTATCTCGGCAGCGAACGAGACGGTGGTTTCGCTGAATATGTCGCGGTGCCTGCCCGTAACGTCCACGTGCATAACAGCCAATTGACCGACGTCGAGTTGGCAAGCTTTCCCTGCTCGTGGGCAACAGCGAACCACATGCAGCACCGCATCCGGCTTACAGCCAGCGACAGAATCCTGATCACCGGGGCCTCTGGCGGCGTTGGCTCAGCGCTCGTCAGCCTGGCGAAGCTCCGCGGCGTCACGGTCACCGCAGTGTGCAGCGCAAGCAAAGCCGACAGGGTGCGGGCGCTCGGCGCCGACCACGTCATCGATCGGTCCCACGCCAACTTGCATGCAGCAGCGCGTGATGCCAACGGCGGCCCGTTCGACGTCGTTGCCGATGTCGTCGGTGGCTCCGACGCCCCCGGCTGGTTCGAATCGCTGCGCCGAGGTGGTCGCTACGTCACGTGCGGCGCCATCGCCGGACCGATGGTCGACCTCGACCTGCGAACGCTGTACTTGAATGACCTCGAGTTCCACGGGACAACCGTCTACGACCCCGCCGTCTTCACCGACCTCGTCAACATCATCGAGCGCGGCGACGCCCGGCCGGTGGTCGGCGCTGTCTACCCTCTCGAACAGATCCACGAAGCCCAAGAAGCGTTCCAGCGCAAACACCACGTGGGCTCGATGGTTCTCACCATCTAATTTGCCGTCTCAGTCACCGCTCAGTCACCGCTCAGTCACCGCTCAGTCAGCGCTGACCAGAGTCACAGTGCATTGCGCCACCAATGACTGACAGTATTCGGGAATGTCCGAAACTGCACTGCCCATCGTCGCTGAGGGTCTGCAACGGTATTTCGGCTCAGGCGACAACATCGTCAAGGCAGTCGACGGCGTCGACCTCCAAATCCAGCCCGGTGAGATCTTCGGATTCCTCGGCCCGAACGGTGCCGGCAAGTCGACCACCGTCCGCATGCTGACCACCCTGCTTCGGCCCACTGGCGGAAAAGGTCGCGTCGCCGGATTCGACATCGTCAGCGAGGCCGACAGCGTCCGACGCAACATCGGCGTGGCATTGCAAGACGCAGCCATCGACCCCTTGATGACCGGTACCGAACTGCTGCGGCTGCAAGCCGTTCTCTACGGCCTCCCCAAGGCGCAACACCACCAAAGGGCTGGCGAACTCCTCGAACGTGTCGGACTCACTGCGGCCGGCGGCCGCCGAGTCGGCACCTACTCGGGCGGGATGCGTCGTCGGCTTGACCTCGCCCTTTCGCTCATCCACGAACCATCGGTCCTGTTTCTTGACGAGCCGACCACGGGCCTCGACCCCATGAGCCGCATCTCGCTCTGGGAAGAAATTCGCCGTCTCAACAACGACGGCACCACGGTCCTCTTGACGACCCAATACCTCGAAGAGGCTGACCAACTCGCTGAACGTATTGCGATCATCGACCACGGCGTCATTGTTCGCAAGGGCCGCCCAACCGAGCTCAAAGCAGAAGTCGGTTCGCCAACCCTGTTCGTCACAGTCGACGAGTCGACGCACCAGATCGCGACCGGTCTGCTCGCCAAATTCGGCGAGCTCCGCCCGAGCCCCGAAGGGTCGCTCGGCGTCGGCTTGCACGAGGGGCCGAGCGCCGTGTCGAACGTCGTGCGCGAACTCGACGATGCAGGCATCACGGTGCGGAACCTCGAACTCCGCGAGCCGAGCCTGGACGACGTGTTCGCCGAGGCAACCGGCTATCGCCTCGAAGGCGCCGAGTCATGACGTCACCTGTCACCACAGCACCGCTGACCCCAACCAGGGCCCCGGCCGAGACGTCGACGATTGCGCAAACGTGGGCGCTATCGGTTCGCTCGATCCAATCGCTGCTCCGCCAGCCGTCGCTGATCGTCCCGTCGCTCATCTTTCCGTTGTTCTTCGCTGCACTGGGCACCTCGTCGTTCTCGCGTGCGACCGGATTACCAGGGTTCCCCGCCGTCGATTCGTATCTCGACTTCGCGCTGGCCGGAGCAATCGTCCAGGGCATTCTCTTCGGCTCGACGACCGGCGCTACGGCACTTGCCACCGACATCGAGAATGGATTCTTCGATCGCCTCCTTGCTTCACCGTCCACCCGCACTGGCATCATCGTCGGGCGCATGGCTGGCGGTATGGCCTACGGCGCATTCCAAACACTCTTCTTCGTCTTGGTCCTCCTGCCATTCGGCCTCAGCATCAAAGGTGGCATCGGCGGCGTGGTCGGCCTCATGGTGAGCGGCACAATCCTGGCGCTGGCTATCGGCGCCCTCATGTCGGCAATGGCACTCCTCACCGGCTCCGCCGAGGCTGTGCAGGGTGCCTTCCCACTGCTGTTCATCGCATTGTTTTTCTCCTCGGCTTTCTTCCCACGCGAAACAATGAGCGGCATCTACGGCACCATGGCCGACTTCAACCCCGTTTCTCACCTCGTCGAAGGGATGCGCGACCTCGTCATCGAGGGCGTGTCCGCATCAGCGCTGGCCAGAGCGATTCTCGTCCCCGCTGCCCTCGCCGTTGTCTCGATTGCACTTTCGCTCCGAGCCCTCCGCCACCGATTGGGAGCATCATGATGAGAACAGATCAGGCCGCTCGGCCGATCAACACTCGGCGGACCCCGCACAGCGCTGCCGCAGTCGGCCTGGCCAAGCGCAGCATCGTCAACATCACCCGACTGCCCTCGGCGTTCTTGCCATCGGTCCTGATGCCGGTGTTCCAGTCAATCGCGTTCGCCGGAACGTTCTTCGCAATCATCCAAATCCCAGGGTTCCCAACCGATCGCTCAATCAACTGGTTTTTGCCGCTCGGCACACTGATGGGTGCCGGCTTCGCCGGCATCGGCATCGGATTTTCGACAATCCGTGATCTCGAAACCGGGTTTTACGACCGGATCCGACTCACACCCGCACCACGCTCAGCGCTGATCACCGGGCCACTCGCTGCAGCACTCATTCGTGCCGCACTCGTGACGACCATTGTCATCATCGTCGGGTTGATATTCGGCGCACGGCCGACGCACGGCCCCACTGGAGTGCTGTTCCTGTACGTCGCTGCAGCGGGCATCGCTGCACTCGGTACCGGATGGGGGCTCGGCCTGGCATTCCGCTTCCGCGACATGCGTGCCGCAGCCATCATGCAGCTCACTTTCTTTCTGCTGATCTTCCTCACCGATGCACAAACGCCGCTGTTCATCATGGATGGCTGGCTCGAATTGGTTGCACGGATCAACCCGTTCACCAACGTCATCCGGCTGGCTCGACTCGGCTTCCTCGACGCGCCGATCACCTGGAACAACATTTGGGGCGGCCTGATCGCGATCGTGGCAATCTCGGCACTCACCCTGACATTCGCGCGTCGGTCGCTGGCTCGGCTCAGCGACTCATGATCCGCTCACACCCGAGCAGCTGACCGGCCAGTAGGTTGAACGACGATGCGAAACACGACGGATCGGCCGCGCTTCGCGCTCGGGATGATGGCCGCCGTCACCATCTCTAGCACGGCGCGATACTGGCTGTTCGGGCTGAGCTTGCTCGATTCGCTGTATCAGACTGTCACGACCATCACGACCATCAGGACCATCACGACCATCACCACCGCCACCACCGCCACCACCGCCACCACCGTCGCCACCGTCGGATTCAGCGAGCCGAAAGAGTTCGGTAACGGCGAGAACATCTTCACCATCATCGTCATTATCGTCGTCGTGTCGACGGTGCTGTACTTATCCACCCTCGTCGTACGAGTCGTCGTTATTGACCAGAGCCTCGATCGCGTTAACGATCTTGAGTTCCCTGTCGACATTGGCACCGACGAGGACCTCCTCCGTTTGGAAAACCTTGCCAGGAGCACTTCATGACGCGCACCCATGTCCTGATCGACCTCGACGGAACCATCTCAGATTCCCACGCCGGAATTGCCCGATCGCTGCAATACGCGTTCACCGAATGCGGATTCGAACCGCCGTCCGATAATGCCGTCCGAGACGTCATTGGGCCGCCGTTCGAGGTGTCGTTCCCGAAGCTCGGCGTCGGCCCTGGCGACTTCGAGCGCGTCGTCGACAAGTACCGGGAGCGGTACAACGAGATTGGCCTGTTCGAAAACACCGTCTACGACGGCATCCCCGAGATGCTCGAAACACTTCGTGCCGACGGCCTCACGCTCGCACTCGCCACCGCCAAGCCAGAAGAACCAGCTCGCAGGATCACCGCACACTTCGGATTAAGCCACCACTTCGCCTTCGAAGCGGGCTCCAGCGGCAAGAGTGGCAATCGGCGCACCAAAGCCGACGTCATTACGTACGCACTCGCTGCACTCAGCATCTCAGCAGGCGATCACGTCGTGATGCTCGGCGATCGCGATCATGACGTCGAAGGCGCCAAAGCCAACAATATCGACTGCATTGGTGTCACCTGGGGGTTCGGTTCCCACGAAGAACTCATCGGCGCTGGCGCTCACCTGATCGTGAACACCCCCTCAGAAGTTGCTGCAGCCGTCGCAGGGACATACCGTCAGGGCCCGGTATGAGAACTTCTGGGGAGAACGTCACCGAATCGAGCGCCCCAGCAGATGGCTATCGGCAGTCGAATGCACCTGCCGATCGCTTCATGCGCCGGTTGCTGCGGCTCCCAGAGGGCAAGACCTCGACCGCCCAAGAAGCACGGAGCGCCTTTCAGAAGTCGATTGCGATCACCGCGTGCCGCTGCATCGTCATGTATCTGGTTCTCCCGTTCGTGCTCCCCGTCGTGGGCCTTGCCAGTGGCGTTGGCCCGGCGATCGGCCTCACAATCGGCATCCTCGCGATCATCTCGATCATCTACTCGATTCGCCGTTTCTGGCGCGCCGATCACAGCAAACGCTGGCACTACACGGCTTTCGCCACACTGATCATCGGTTCTTTGA
>CALAHA010000129.1 GCA_937891565.1 uncultured Ilumatobacter sp.
CGAGTGCCTTGGCTGCAACGCCTTCACCCTCGTGGATGAGGCCGAGCAGGATGTGCTCGGTGCCGATGTAGCTGTGGTTGAGTAGCCGGGCTTCTTCCTGCGCGAGCACGACAACTCGTCGTGCTCGGTCGGTAAATCGTTCGAACATCTGCTGCCCTTTCGTTCAGGGGCCCCTCAATGAGCGCCGTCTGCGGGATGCGAAACAGCGCTCGGAACCAGTGGAATAACTCTATCGGCGACCTGTCACGGTGCCAGGTCGAGCTCCGTGACAGGTTTCAGCAACTTCTGGGAATACATGAGCGAGTTGATTACGTAGCGCGCATCGCGGCCCGAAGCAAGACGGGAGTGGGTGAGCGGCTCGGGCACGAAAATCGGGCATGATCGGCCTATGCGAATCGTCTTGATTATCGTCGGCCTCCTTGTCACCGTCATCGCGGTCTCGGCAATCATGATTCGCCGTCTCGACCACGATGCGGCGGTCTGGCACGTCGATCCACTCGTTGCAGCGAAGCCGAGCACACCGAACTCGTATCGAGTTGGGCCCGACGGCACGACGGACGCGGACGCAATAGCACCGACCTTCGCGCTGTCTGGCGCCGACCTGGCAGCCAACTTCGACGCCATTGCCCGCAGCGCTGGCAGTGCAGTCGTTGGTGGCTCGGTAGCCGAGGGCCATGTCACCTATGTCCAGACCAGTGGCCTGTTTGGCTTTCCGGACTATGTGTCGGTGAAGTTCATTGAGATCGATGCAGCCAACAGCACGCTTGCAATCTTGTCTCGATCGCGCCTTGGAAAGAGCGATCTTGGGGTCAATAAGAAGCGCGTCGAAGCGTGGCTTGGTCAGCTCAGCAGTTGATCACGAGCTGAACGGGGCCAAACGATTCGCATGAATGTCGCGCGCCGGCGCCCCCGATCAGGCAGGCTGATGGAATGCATGTCGTGATCGTCGGCGCCGGCGAGGTCGGCTGGTACCTCGCACAACGGCTCGGGGCCGAGGGCCACGACGTTGTCGTCATCGAGCAGAACGAGGCAATTGCGTCGGCAATCGGTGCTCAGCTCGACGTTCAGGTCGTCGTTGGCAACGCGACATTGCCATCGACGATGAAGGCCGCACGCATTGATCGCGCCGACCTCCTCGCCGGAGTCACGCAGAACGACGAGGTCAATCTCATCGCATCGCTGTTGGCGAAAGAAGCGGGGGTCGCTCAGACCGTCGTCCGCATCCAGACCGAAGAACTCCGTGGAGAGGGCGGCGCACGCCTCCGCGAGATCATGCGCGCCGATGTGGTCATCGATCCCGACGCTGACACCGCCGACGAGATCATGGCGCTCACCCAGGCATCGGGCGCCGACGAGGTGTATCAGATGTCCGGAGGCGACCTGCTCGTCCTTGGCTGCACGATCGGCGAGGGCGCCACGTTGGCCGGAAGCACCCTCGCAGAAATTGGCGCATCGTTCGAGCCCGACTGGCGCTTCCTTTTCGGCGCGCTGACGCGTGACGGAGAGACCGTTATTCCGCGGGGAGATCAACGCCTCGAGGCTGGGGACCACGTTCGAGTTCTCACTAACCGCCAGAGCCGCAACGAGATCCTCGAATTGCTCGGTGCCTCGCACCAGCGCGCCAAGCGCGTGATGGTGCTCGGCGGCGGCGCCGTAGGCACCCGCGTTGCCGAGCGACTCGAAGCTGACGGAGCCGATGTCGTCCTTGTCGAACACGACATTGAACGCGCCCGCGTGCTGAGCGAGAAATTGCCGCGCGTCACGGTGGTGCAAGGCGACATCGAAGACACCGACATGCTGAGCGAGGAGTCGATCACCGACAAAGACCTCGTGATCGCGGCCACAGGTGACGACGCGGCCAACGTGCTCGCTTGTGCTTTTGCGGCGACCGGTCGAAACACGTTCACGGTTGCCGTGATTCATCGGCTCAGCCTGCTGCCGCTCGTTCGCCAATTCGGCATCGACGCAGCGCTCAGCCCACGCACCGCATCGGCCAACGCAGTGCTGCGTCACGTGCGCGGCGGAACGGCGTCGGTGGCGACCTTCCTCGAGAGCGACATCGAGGTCGACGAGATCGAGATCGAAGCCAATTCTGAGGCAGACGGTGCTGTAGTCGCCGAGTTGCATCTGCCACACTCGATCGTGCTCGGCGCTGTCATCCGCCCAGGACAAGCCGGTCGCATTGTGCGCGGCAACACCATTCTTCACGCGGGCGACAACGTCGTGGTTTTTGCTCGCCCCGATTCACTGCCAGCGCTGCGCAAAGCATTCACCTGTGTGGCGGACCATCGGTGAGCAACCTCGAACCGCACGGTTCGCATCGGATTCACCGACCTGACACCCACGCGCTGCTGAACCCGCGCGTGTCCGTCTTCGGTGACCGTGGCGAGCGACTGTTTACGCAGCAGCGACGACCTTCGCTCCTGCTGAACGTGGTTGGCCTGACGCTGACCGTTGTCGGGGTCGGCATCGCCATTTCCGGCATTGTTGACGTCATCGATGGCGGTCCCGACGTCGTCGCGCTGCTGATTACCGGGGTCATCACGGCGATCGTCGGTGCAGTCATGTGGCAGAGCACCGTCGCGCCAAAGCAAATTCGCGTCCTCGACGTGTTCACCACCGTCACTGTCGCGTGGGTGACTATTGCCGCTGTCGGTGCCATCCCTTACCTCGTTACGGGGCATTTCACCCGCGTTGACGATGCGCTGTTCGAAGCCATGTCTGGGTTCACGACCACCGGTGCAACGGTCACCCCCGACATCGAATCCACGTCGAAAGGCCTGCTCTTCTGGCGGTCAATGACGCAGTGGATCGGCGGGATGGGCGTCATCGTGCTCGTTGTCGCCGTGCTGCCGACGGTTGGATCGGGCGGAATGAGCCTGCTCGAAGCGGAAGCGCCGGGCCCCACTGGTGAGCGGCTCACCCCGCGGGTGCGTGAAACAGCGCGCCGGCTCTGGGCGGTCTACGTCGGCTTCACCGTGTTGATGGCGGTCGCGTACTTCGCAGCCGGGATGAGCATGTACGACGCGGTGAGCCACTCCTTCACGACGGTCTCGACCGGTGGCTTCTCTCCGTACCAAGCCTCGTTCGGCCATTTCGAATCGGCGCTACTTGAATGGGTTTGTATCGTCGGCATGTTGTTGGCTGGCGGCAGCTTCACGCTGTACTGGCGCGCGCTGCGCGGCAACGTGAAGCCGCTTCTGCGCTCGACCGAGTTCCACGTGTACCTTGCGTTCGTGAGCGCCATCACGCTCTGGGCGTTTGTGACAGCGGGCAACAACGGCGGTCAGTCGACGGGATTCCGTGATGCGCTGTTCACCACCGCGTCGACGGTCACCACGACCGGCTATGTGGCAACCGAATATGGCCTGTGGAGCCAGACGGCGCAGTCGTTGCTGCTGATTGCGCTGCCACTCGGCGCCATGGCCGGCTCGACCGCTGGTGGCATCAAGTTGCTGCGGGTGATGGCAGTGTCGAGTTTCGCCCATCGCGAGGCGCTGAAGCATCTCCACCCGAAGCTGGTTCGACCAGTCCGCGTCGGCAATGCGTCATTGTCAGATGACGTCGCGGGCAAGGTCGTCGGATTTCTGCTGCTGGCGCTGGTGATCTTCGGTGGCGGATCGTTCGCCATCGCTGCGACAGGCCCCGACTTGATCACGTCGTTCTCTGCGTCGGCGACCGCTCTCGGCAACGTAGGTCCCGGCCTCGGACTGCTGGACCACACGGGCGACTTCACGGTGATTCCGCGGGCGGGCCGATGGATTGCGACGTTGCAGATGCTTCTCGGGCGCCTCGAGATTTACCCGGTGATTTTGGCCCTCTCGGTCGTCACCCTGCGGCTCCCCAAGCGACTCCTCCCGCGTCGCCGCAGCCGCTGACCCATACTTGCCGCCCGCACGTCTGGGGCCCGGCGATTTCTGTGTGAGCGATTGCGGCGGCGAACCCTGGAATCGGTCACATAGATGAGAACCCCGCTTTCTGTGTGAGCGATTGCGGCGGCGATTTCGCGAATCCCTCACACAGAACTTGGGCTGAGTCACCGGGCGAGGGCCGCGGCGAGTCGCCTGAGCACCGCGTCGGCATCGTCAACGACATCGCGATACGTGAACTGATAGACCCGGAACCCGTCGTCGACGAGTGCGTTCATCCGGGCCGTGTCGCGTGCGATTTGCTCCGTTGTGCGGTGGTACCGCTGACCCAAGGCCTCGACGACGATGTTGGTCCCTGGAAATCGGAAGTCAACTCGGACGACTCGATCGCGGGCGCGAGTGAGGACCTGTTGTGTGTCGGGTCGCGGGAGCGCAGAGGCATCGACAAGTCGAAGAAACTCTCGTTCGAGCCAGCTGTGCCCGCCTCGACCGAACTCGAACGAGTTGATCGCGTCGAGCAGCTTGGGAATCCCGTACCTCCCCTGTGCTGCGAGCGCGACGATCCGTCGGTGCACAAGCCGCTCGCTGAACTTGCCGTCTCGAAGGCCCGAGTCGTACGCAGCAACGAGTCGTTCCGGAGGCTCGGTTCGTGCGAGATCGACGACGGTCCGAGCCCCGCTGGTGACGGCCAGACCAGCGACCCTGCTCCGATCGATGAGCGGCAGCGCAGTGGTCGTGTGGATTCGCTGACCGATGCGCCGGACGTTTCGATGCCGCTCGGTCGTGACATCGAAAGGAGCACCGAGCTCGAACCCGTCAAATCCGTGGAGAGCGGCGGCAGTTGGCCCGCTTGCCCAGACATCGCCCCCAATGTCGAGGAGCAGCGCAGCCAGTTGTGCGGGTGGCCCGCTTGGTGCGCCGGGCAGGCGATAGGCGTGTGTTCCGGATTGGATGAGGGTGCCGCTCTGGACTCGGCTCCGAAGCTGGTCATTCGATCCGCCTAAGGACCGCACCTGCGTGCGGGTGACGAACCCCAGCTGACCGTTCGCGATCGACGCAATGCGTCGATTCAGATTGGTCATATCGCCATCTTGCCGGAGCGGTGTCACAGAGCTGGGCACGCAAACAGGCTTTTGTGTGAGCGATTGCAGTATCCGACGCCGCTAACGCTCACCCAAAAATCAGACGAGCGCTTTGTGCGAGCTATTGCCCGAAACGACGCCGCTATCGCTCACACAAAGCAAATTCTCGATTTGAGCGGTGGGGTCTGGGTGAGCGGTGGGGTCTGGGTGAGCGG
>CALAHA010000130.1 GCA_937891565.1 uncultured Ilumatobacter sp.
GGGAAGCGGTTGGGTCGCGAACGTTGCTGCGGTGTCGAACGCTTCGGTGACGTTCGCAGCCCGGGTGACCCCAGCGCTGCGGCACGCGCCATCAAAGATCTTGTCGTCGGCGGCCAATGCACCGGTGTGGCTGGCAGCAGCCTGCGCCCCGCCTTCGGTTGCTCCACCCTTCACCAGTACAAGCGGCTTGCGTGCTGCCGCGCCGGCTAAGCGATCCATCAGACCCTTGCCGTCAGTGATGCCTTCGACGTAGGCGAGCCCGACGGTTGTCGCGTCATCGTCGGCGTACCAGTCGAGGTAGTCGGCAACGCTGACTGCAGCAGCATTGCCCGCCGAGATCGCACGACTGATACCGACACCTGATGCCCGAGACATGTTGAGGAACGTCGACACGAAGTTGCCGCTCTGGCTGGCGACACCGATGCCGCCGGCTGGCGGGTTGGGCGCCACGATCTGAGCGCAGAGGTTGACCGGCGTGCTCACCACGCCCTGGCCATTCGGCCCGGCGAGCAAGATACCCAGTTCGTCGGCGAGAGCGACGAGCGCATCTTCGGCCGCCTGGCCTGCTTCGTCCGACTCGCCGTACCCGGCTGAAGTGAGAAATGCGGCACCGATTCCTTTGGCCGCGCACGCCCGGAGGAGGTCAGGGTTGGTCGACGCTGGGGTGCAGACGAAGACGAGGTCTGCTGCTCCGTCAGGGATCTCGGCGATGTCGGCAACCGTTTGAATGCCGAGCACTTCCTCGGCCTTCAGATTCGTCCCGAAGACCGCTCCTGAGTACCCCGAGGCCAAGATGTTGTGCAGCGACACGAACCCGAACTTGCCGGGATGGGTGGACGCACCGGACACCACGACGCCTTTCGGTTCGAACAGCGCTTGAAACTGCTCGTTACTGGGTCGTGGCCGCAGCACAGCCCGCATGGTCGACGGCGGCGCCAACTCAACGAGGCCGTCGACAGCTACAAGTGCTCCGCTCGGATCAACAATCAGTGGGTTGATGTCGACACTCGCCACATCGTCACGTTCGGCGGCGAGGCGTCCCAGCCCGACGAGTACTTGCGTCAGTTGTACCAAGTCGACTGCAGCCTCGCCACGGAATTCACCGAGCAACTTCTGCGTTGCGAGGTCGCGAATCATCTCGGCGGCGGTCTGTTCGTCGAGCGGCGCCGGACGGAACACGACGTCCGCCACAGCCTCAGCAAGAATTCCACCGACACCGAGCATCACGGTTGGACCGAACTGTTCGTCGCGAACCACACCGGCAATCAACTCGCGGTTGCCCGAGATCATGGGGGCGACGAGCACGGTCACCTCACCGTCTTCGGGTCGTGCCGCTCCGAGCAGTTCCAAAGCAGCCGCCTCGACCGCTGGGCGATCAGCGAGGCGCAGGCGGACGAGGCCGCGTTCGGTCTTGTGGGCAATGGCGTCGCCGTTCAGCTTGGCCACAACGGGATAGCCGAGAGCATCGGCAGCATCACCAGCTTCGGCGGCCGATGCAACGAAACGCTCAGCAGCGATCGGAATGCCGTACTGGGCGAGCAACAACTTGCTCGCCTGTTCGGACAGGGTGGTTGAATCGTGCGCGTCTGATGCCATCAGTCGTCCACCGTAGTTTCGCCAGCCTCTCCGTTCAGGCCTCCCGGCCCAAAATCACACGCCTGCTGGCTGCGCGGCGCACCATTTTGTCAGACGGGTTTGTCAGGCGGGTTCGTCAGGCGGGACGAGCGCTGCCTGGAAAAACTCGATGATGTGTGCGCTCCGCCTGTCGAGGGCGCCGGACGACAGCGGATTCTCGTCGAGGAGGCCCTCAAGGAACGGAGCGTCGGAAAAATAGCTGAGGAGTGCGCCGTACCCGGTCAGTAACAGCTGCTCGGCGTTCTGCTGGCGGAACGTGCCTGCGTCCATCTCACGGCGGAAATAATCGGCGGCCTCATCGAACAGTGGTCGCAGCACCGCGGCGAGGTCGATACCGAGATGGACGCCACCATCGATTGCTTCGCGGCGCATGAGAATCACGTAGTTCGGGTTGTCAGCAAAAAAATTGAATCCAGCGCGCAACACGCCTTCAACCTTTTTCCAGCCTGACGCTGGCACATCGATGGCACCGACGAGCCGCGCAAACCAGTCGCCGAGCAGCCGTTCAAAGACCTCTCCGTACAGCACTTCCTTCGATGCGAAATGATGCAGCAGGCTCGGCCGTCGGATCCCGACCTCGGCCGCAATGTCGTTCAACGACGTGCCGCTATAGCCGGCGTATGCAAAGCACACGACGGACGCATCGAGAATCTGATCGCGTGTCGACCGCTCGGCACTGGCGCCAACGGGAACCGTCTCGGTGATCGCGTGACTCGACATGCCAGATGTAACCTACTCTGTGCCTTTGCTCGCACGACGTCCGAATCGCACTCTGCGCTCCACGCGAAGATCACCCCTTTGAGTCAGAGCTCAGCCCTACCTACCGGTAGGTAGGACTGATACGGTTCTGCAATGCGCACACTTCTGCTGGGTACCAGCGTCGGTTTGGGGCTCACGCTGCTCGCCAATTTCTGCACGACGGTCTACCTTCATCGGGCTCTCTCGCATCGAGCGTTGACCCTGGCGGCACCGGTCAGCCATGTGTTCCGGTTCGTGCTGTGGCTGTCGACCGGCATTCGTCCTCGCCAATGGGTTGCGGTCCATCGAAAGCATCACGCCTTCACCGACGTCGAGGGCGATCCGCACTCCCCCGTGCTGCATGGCTGGGTCAAAGTCCAGATCCAGAACTACTTCATGTACCGACGTGAGGCCAACAACCCTGACACTGTGGCTCGATATGCCAAGGACCTGGTGCCGACTCGCCTCGACCGATGGGTGTACGACCGCCCGCTTTTGGGCCTCGGGCTCGGCACCGCACTCACTGTCAGCGTGTTCGGTTGGCAGGTCGGCCTACTGGCGTCGTTCCTCCACCTGAACTTCTATATCGGCGGATCAGCAGCGGTGAACGCGATTGGACACCACTTCGGCCGCCGCCCGTACAACAACGGAGCCGGCAACCTGCAATGGCTCGCCTTTCTCACTGCAGGCGAAGGTCTCCACAATAACCACCACGCAGCGCCGACGTCTGCTCGAATGTCGCACCGGTGGTTCGAGATTG
>CALAHA010000131.1 GCA_937891565.1 uncultured Ilumatobacter sp.
TCGTGCAGACCCGGGTTGGCGTCGAAGTGCTCCGGCGCAAAAAAGTCGGCCCATAGCACCATCAGGTGATGCTTGGCGTTGTCGGCCTGCTGTTCCTTGACGGAGATGCAGCGCGAGCGAAAGACCTCGTCGTCAGACTCGGCGTACTTTTTGGCGGTCTTGACGCACGAAAGTGCAGCAATTTTGGCCTCGGCGGGATCGTAGACCCCGCAGTAAAGGTCGCAGTGTGCGTGAGCAACTGTGGCGGAAGCGAAAAGCTTGGCGAACATAAGTATCTCCTAGGGGTTTGGGAGGTGGGAACACAACGAGCGTACCCAGAAACAGTGATGCGAAACATACACTGCACCATCGACACTGGGCAGAGACCAGAGTCAGAAATCACATGCTGCTCCGCATTCGCCAACGCATTCGCCGACTCGTACCTCGTCGGTTCCTGACCGTCGACCGCTCGATGGAGCCAACGCTCGTCGAGGGGCAGGGCCTCATCGGTGTTCAATGGATGCGGCCCGCCGTTGGCCAACTGCGGACGTTCGAACATCCCAATCGTGCGGGGTTCTGGCTGGTCAAGCGAGTCGCAGCGGTCAGCGGCGACTCGATGATCGTCGAGTCCGACAACCCCCACGTTGGAGCGGTCGACTCACATCAATTCGGGCCGGTGAACGTCGCAGGTTCCTATTGGGTCGTCGTCCGCGTCCCGCAGCGCTGGATGTAGACCCGATCGTTAGGCTGCAGTGCCGCTGGCTTGGTCTGGCTCCTACGATAAGCGTCATGCAGATCGTCTCATCGCTCTTCGTCGAGAACTTCGAAATGCGGGAGGCCCCCGGCCCGTCAACGCGAATCGACATGACCGGAGCAATGTTCTCGATGGCCGCTCCATCGCCAGCACCACTCACTATTTCGCCCCACCTGGTTGCCTTGATCTTTTGCCCTGAGGGCGAATCAGGCAACGGTGTCTTCGAAGTGGTGTTCCGCAACGGCATCGAAGAAGACAGCGAACAACTCGCTCGCAACGTCAGCCCCTTCACCGTCGAGCCGAGCAAGTTCACGTACCGGCTCGTCAAGGGTGAACTCGAATTCGACAGCTACAAGCAGATTTTCGCGCACTGCCGCGTCAACAAAGAACCGTGGCACCTCGTCCCGTTCACCCTCTTGGCTCCCGTCGGTTCGGATTGATTTCGGCTGGACTTTCGCATTCGCAACGGCTTGCAGGCGTTTTGTCACAGGTTCTGCCCCACACCGATATGAAATTGGGATTGATTCTGAACAGTTCTGTCGACGGTCGGCTACTGTCGCCCGCGTGTCGCTGACTGCTGAACAAGACGCCAACTCCATCTCCCTTGTACGGGGCATGTCAATGGACGGACCACTCGCCGCGAACAGCGGCCACCAGGGCACGGGCATGGCGCTCGCTCCTCTCGGCCACACCCTGTACAGCAGGGTGATGAAGCACGATCCCGCCGATCCGCTGTGGCCCGACCGAGACCGGTTCGTCCTGTCCGGCGGCCACGTGTCGATTCTTCAGTATTCGATGCTTTTCCTGTCTGGCTACGGACTCGAACTCGACGACCTTAAGCAGTTTCGGCAGTGGGATTCGCTCACGCCCGGCCACCCCGAAGTCGGCCACACCGCCGGCGTCGAAGTGACCACCGGCCCACTCGGCCAAGGCTTTGCCAATGCTGTGGGCATGGCGATTGCCGAAGCCAACCTGCGGGCCCGCTTCGGTCCCGAGGCAATGAACCACCACACCTTCGTAATCGTCGGCGACGGCTGCCTGATGGAAGGCGTGAGCCACGAAGCCGCCTCGTGGGCTGGCCACCTCGGCCTCGGTCACCTCGTCTGCATCTTCGACGATAACAAAATCACCATCGATGGTGAGACCAACCTCACGGTCAACGACGACACCGCTGCCCGCTTCCGTGCCTACGGCTGGGACGTGCAAGAAGTCGGCGATATCAGCAACGACGTTGATGCACTCGAAGCAGCGCTCAACACTGCCAAAACCACACCCCAACCGACGCTCATCATGCTGCGGACCCACATTGCCTACCCCTCCCCCGATCACGTCGACACAAACCACGCCCACGGCAACCCGTTCACGCCAGAAGACGTCACCCGCACCAAAGCGGTGATGGGTATTCCCGACGAGCCGTTCTGGGCGCCCGACGACCTCGTTGCTGCGTATCGATCCGACGCCGCCGAACGCGGTGCTGCTGCGAATGCTGCATGGAAGGCTGCTGCTGCAAACGCAACGTCGAATCCCGAGTGGCAAGCCGCCTGGGGCCAGACCGGCCTCGACGGTTGGAACGCCAACCTCCCGACCTACGAGCAGGGCGATTCGGTCGCCACTCGCAAGGCCATCCAGACGGCACTCGACTCAACCTTCGCCAATCTGCCGGGCCTGATGAGCGGCTCTGCCGACCTCAAGGGCAGCAACGGTGTTGCACTTGGTGAGTCGACTCCCTTCGGCTCGGGCAACGAAGCTGGCCGTTACCTGCACTTCGGTGTCCGCGAGCACGCAATGGGCGCCGCTGCGGTCGGCATGTCGGCGCACGGCGGAGTCCTGCCGGTCACTGCAACGTTCTTCGTC
>CALAHA010000132.1 GCA_937891565.1 uncultured Ilumatobacter sp.
TCATGACATCCGCAGAGCGCTCCGAGCGCAGTGAAGGCGCGATTGCGTCATGACATCCGCAGAGCGCTCCGAGCGCAGTGAAGGCGCGATTGCGTCATGACACAGTCTTTTCAACATGAATCGGTCATGCTCAGTGAAATTGTTGACGTTTTAGGGCAGGTTCCGACCGGCGTCTACGTAGACGCCACACTTGGCGGCGCCGGCCACGCAACGGCACTGCTTGAGCAGCGTGACGACATGTCGCTCATCGGAATCGATCGCGACCCAGTCGCCCGAGCGGCAGCGTCAAAACGACTGGAACGTTTTGGTGATCGGGCCACGGTTGTTGCTGGACGTTTTGATGACATTGCCGACTTGGTCGCAGGGTGCGAACCCCATGGCCCAATTACTGGCGTGCTTTTCGACCTTGGTGTGAGTTCACCCCAGTTTGACGACGGCGAACGCGGATTTAGCTATCGGTACGACGCCCCCCTTGATATGCGGATGAATCAAGACGATTCGTTGACCGCCGCCGAGATCGTGAACACTTGGTCGCACCAAGACCTGACTCGGCTGCTTCGAGATGCTGCCGATGAGCGATTTGCTTCTCGCATTGCTGCCCGATTGATCGATAACCGGCCCATCGCAACAACAGCGAAACTGGCAGAGATTGTGACCGCCGCGATCCCAGCGGCCACCCGCCGAACCGGCGGTCATCCCGCGAAACGAACATTCCAAGCATTGCGTATTGCAGTGAACGATGAACTTGCACAAATCCCGCGGGCTGTTGGTGACGCCATCGACCTGCTTGTCACGAATGGTCGGGGAGCAGTGCTCTCCTACCACTCCGGTGAAGACCGACTGGTGAAAAAGGCGATTGCACTCGCCGAAACTGGCGGCTGTGAGTGCCCACCCCGGCTGCCGTGTGGATGCGGCGCCGACCACAAAGCCCGGCCACTCGCACCCAAGCTCCGTCGGGCAACCCAAGACGAAAAGGACACGAATCCCCGCAGCTCGAGCGCGTTGCTTCGCTGTTTCGAACGGATCTAACATGGCGCAAGACACAGGAACAACGGCCGCAACCGCACGACTGACCGCCGCCCCGGGCGGGCACCAAGAACAACGAACCAAACGGGACTTCGGGGTCATCGAAGGTCGCCTCGACACCGCAACGCGAATCCTGCGATTTCTCGGAACGACCGTGCTGGTCACGTTCATCGTCGGGCTGGTCGGCGCTTTGGTCCTCCATGCGACGATCATCGAGAACCAGCGAGATCTCGACTCGCAACGCAACGATATTGTGCGCATCGCAGCAGACACGGAAGGTATGCGCTCTGAGCTTGCCGAACTCGAGGCCCCGGCCCGGATCGTCGACGAGGCTCGTGCCCTCGGCATGATCGAAGCACCCTCTATTGAGTACCTGACGGCACCCGGAGCAACACTCGATGAACGCACCTTGATCATCGCTGCAAACCAACTGCGAGATAACGGGTGAATACACGTATCCGGGACCCGAAGTCGCGCGCGCCACGAAACCGATCCATGCCACAGAGCCGGTCGGAACGCCCTGGCCGGTCGCCTCATCACGGTCGCCGCCAGGGCGCTATCCGAGTAAGCGCCCAAAATGGCA
>CALAHA010000133.1 GCA_937891565.1 uncultured Ilumatobacter sp.
TGCACGACGACGCGCCCAGCGTTGCTGAATGGAATTCATCGGTTGATCAACTACTGGCTGATATCGCCGCCGAACCCTCACGTCAGGAGTCCTGAATGTCGCACGCCGGACTCATCGCTGCAGATCTTGCTGCCGTCGTCGTCCTCGCCTTTGCCCTGTACTTCCCGCGCCATCGTCGGCGAGACATGGTCGTGGCAATTCTTGGCATCAACATCGGTGTCCTTGCCGTTGCCACGGTGCTGTCTGAGTCGACAGTGACCGCTGGACTCGGGTTGGGGCTGTTCGGTGTCCTGTCGATCATCCGCCTTCGCTCTCAAGAGCTCGACCAGGAGGAGGTGGCGTACTATTTCTCGGCGCTCGCCTTGGGACTCCTCGGTGGGATCACCGTTGACCCGAGTTGGCTGACTCCGGTGCTCATGGCCTCGATTCTGGTCGCGTTGTTCATCGGTGATCATCCGCGTCTCTTCGCGACGACCCGAATTCAGACGGTGACGCTCGACGTGGCGTACACGAACGAGGATGAGTTGAAGGAGCGGCTTGAAAGCCTGCTCGGCGCACGAGTGCGAGGCATGAAGGTGCGTCGGTTGAGCCTCGTGAACGACACAACGGTTGTCGACGTCCGTTACGACCTCGTGGGTGGCTCCCTAGAGTCTGCCTGATGAGAGAACCTGGGTTTGAGGGAGCGATCGTTGCCTTGCCGCCGGTGTCGCTTGATGAGGTTCTCGACGCTGCGGACCTTCAGACGCGCTCCGACCGCAAGTACATCGTGAGCGTTGGCCAACTGGACATGCTGTTCCCGAGGACAGGCACCGCCGTGCTCGAGATCGATGGCTTGCGCCAGTTCGGCTATGAGACGGCCTACTTCGATACGCCGGATCGCCGCCTCTACCTCGACACGGCGTACCGCAGACCGCGCCGGTTCAACGTTCGAGTTCGAACCTACCTCGACTCCAATTCCTCGATGTTCGAAGTGAAACGCAAGGACGGGCGGGGGAGAACGGATAAGGACCGCCTTGACCTCGACTCCGGCAGAGATAGGCGACGTCTGGACACAGAGATGCGCACGTTTGTCGATTCGTCAGTCGTCACCGACGTCACTGATCGTCTTCAGGAAGCCGCGATCACGAGGTTCGACCGCACGACTCTTGTCGACGTTCATCACCACGCTCGCTACACGATCGATCATCGGCTCACCTCGACTTCTCCCGATGGCAGCACCGTCAAGCTCAGGAACGCTGTTGTTGTGGAGTGCAAGTCCGCAGGTCGAGCAACGCCCATGGATCGGGCCCTATGGGCTGTTGGTGTTCGACCAGCCAGGATCAGTAAGTACTGCACGACACTCGCTCTTCTCGAGCCCTCCTTGCCAGCAAATCACTGGCACCGGACGCTCAAGCGGCACTTCGGCGCCGCTGAGGCATCCTAGCGTCGCGTTGTCCCCTGGATGGGCCCCATGAGTGGAGCGAATGCGGCGGGCCAGCGGCCCGCTTGACGTCTTTGATCGTCTCTTGTGTTAGCGAAGTTGGTTCTCGTTGAGACATCGACTCCGGCCGTTCGCCGGCAGCGAGCCGTGGCTTCACTTGGCCAGAATGCCCGTAACTTGGTTTCTTAATGCTCCTGCTGATACCTACGCTCGGTTCAGCAACAGCCTTTCTGTTTTAAGGCTACGAAACGCTGTTTGAAGATGGTCCTCGCTTGGCATACGAGCGTTATCGGATGCCGTAGGTCAGAGTCTTTGTTGGCGCTCTGCAAGTGTTGGGTGCCCTGGTTGGGCTCCTGTGCGGACCGATCGGGGCGGTTGCGACCGGAGGCTTAACACTCAGGATGCTGCTTGGAATGCTCGTTCGGCACCGCATACACGACCCGCCTCGATTGATGTTGCCAGCAGCGGCCCTCGCTGTAGTCAACGGAACGCTGCTTGCCCTCCACCTGTACTGAGTCGCTGAGACGCTATCCTCACGGGCCGCCGTCTTAGCGCCGATTGAGGACAGCAGACACGGCTGCTCCGGTGAAGACCAAGATGGCAGGTATCGAGCGCTTTA
>CALAHA010000134.1 GCA_937891565.1 uncultured Ilumatobacter sp.
CCAGCTTGGCAGGGTGCAGCCCACACACCGGCGGCAGGACAGCCGACGTCTTCGTTCGGAGCTGGCCAGACCGACTTCGTCGCCGACGCACGGCCGCCCGAACGCGGTGGCCCGGGTGCCGCTGCAGTTGCCTCGATCGTCTTGGTTCTGTTCCTGGTGATTGGTGCGATCGTCTTTTTCGCGACTCGCAGCGACGACAGCGGTGAGATCGTTATCACCGACAACGCAGCGGCGATCACGCTCACCATCGAGCGCATTGCTGCAAACTCCGACCCGATTCCAGCGTCGATTATCGCTGAGATCACTGGCCCCGTCGACGCGCCCGAAGCCTTCATCTGGCTGGCACCCGTCAACGCCGTTGCACCAGATGCCGCCACAGCGGCCACCGATGCCAACGGCGAGGCCGTATTCCAATGGGCGCCGCTCGACCGAATCGATCAATCGTCAGAATGGCGATCAAACGTCGTGCTGCAGGAAGAACTGCGGCCCAACGAGACGCTCGCTGCCATCACTTATGCGTGCTCCCTGAACCGATCGGACAGAGTCGGTGGCGAGACGACATTGAGTATCTCGGTTGCTGCCGAAATCGAAACCGCGCCGGTGACCGAGCCCCGTGGTGTGTCGTATCGCTTCCCCGGCCACGACTTCCTGCCAGGCGATCGTGTTCGCTGCGAGATTGTCGCAGGTGAACTGAATGTCGCTCCGACGACCATGCTCGCTCCGGAGACGACACTCGAATCCACGACCACGGTCGTTCCTGAAACGACCCTGGTCTCAACGACGGTCCCGGTGGCCCCGGTTACAACGCAGCCGCCGGCAACGACGGCAGCCCCGACCACCACGCAAGCTCCTGCGACCAACGTCATGACGACCATCGACGCTCGTTCTGACCTGTCGACCTTGCGCAACCTGATCGATCGTGCGGGCCTGCGTGAGCAACTGAGCCGTGACGACGTGCGGCTCACACTGCTGGCGCCTGACAACGATGCAATCACTGCCTTCCTCGCCGAAGACGGTGCACCGGACCTGAACGATGCGGCCGAAGCAAGAACGTTTGTCCTCTCCTATGTCTTCGTCGGCGACATCCTTGAGTCGAGCGATATGGCTGCTCGGAGCGAGTTGCCGTTTGAAGAAGGGCCGCCTCGGGCCG
Organism: uncultured Ilumatobacter sp.; assembly: GCA_937891565.1. Classification (GTDB taxonomy): domain Bacteria; phylum Actinomycetota; class Acidimicrobiia; order Acidimicrobiales; family Ilumatobacteraceae; genus Ilumatobacter_A. The sequence continues at coordinate 1,151 of CALAHA010000134.1, forward strand.
TCGATGTCACCGTCTCACCAATCACGGTGGGTGGCGCCCCAGTGATTGCCGTCGACGAGCTCACTGATTTGGCAGTCGTGCACACACTCGGGTCGACCTTTGTCAGCAGTTGAGTACTTGAGTAGCTGAGCTCGGCGCGCAAGGCATTACCGGATCGGAGTGGGGTGCATGCCGAGGTGCAGGTCGGTGGCGTCGTCTGGGTCTGGCACGTACGGGTTCGCCAGGGCAACGGCTTCATTCAAGGCGGTGCCGAGGCCGGGCTCGCGTGACGGGATCACTTGGCCGTCTTCCCACTGGATTGGGTTTGTCAATAGCTCAGCGTGGAAGCCGGTCCAGTCTTGGATGCCTTCGATCATCAAGAGGTTCGGGAGGGTCACCGCGAGCTGGATGTTGGCTGCCCCGAGGATCGGACCGGAGTAGAGATGCGGCGCGATCTGGCAGCCGGACGCCTCGGCGATCGCTGCGATTTTCTTCGCCGCGAGGATGCCACCACACCGCCCGAGGTTGGGCTGCCAGATGGATGCAGCCTGATGCCGAGCGAGCGCAGCGAACTCGGTGATCGTGGTGAGCCGCTCGCCCGTTGCCACCGGGATGGTTGTCTGTCGTGCAACGCGAGCCATCTCTTGCGGGGCATCGGCGACGGTCGGCTCTTCGAACCAGAGCGGATCGAATTGTTCGAGTTGGCGGGCCAGCCGGATCGCTCCGGCAGCGGTGAACTGGCCGTGGGTACCAAACAACAAGTCGGCTCGATCGCCGACGGCCTCACGAATCGCTCCGGTGATCGCGACTGATTGGCTGATGTCATCGAGGCTCGGCATGTGGCCGTCGAATGCGGTGTATGGCCCGGCTGGGTCGAACTTCACCGCATCGAACCCGCGGCTTACCTCGAAGGCTGCCTGCTCGGCGGCCTGGGACGGGTTGCTGTAGACGTCGGGCCGTTCGGCATTTGGGTAGAGATACGTGTAGGTCCGCAGCGTGTCGTGGACACGCCCGCCGAGCAGGTCGCTGATCGGCTTGTCCGCGTCCTTGCCAACGATGTCCCAGCAGGCCATCTCGATGCCGCTCATGATGCCGACGAGCGTCGGGTCGGGGCGCAGGGAATATCCACTTGAATACATCTGCCGCCAGAGCAGTTCGATTCGATTCGGGTCGGCATCAACGACCCACCGCTCGGCGATGTCGTCGACCATTGTCGCCACGGTGTTCGGGCCAACACTGGCGACATAGATCTCGCCATAGCCGACCACGCCCGTATCGGTCGTGAGTTTGACGACAATGAAGTACTTACCACCGAAGTGTGGAGGCTTGTTTCCGATGACGAACGTGCTGCAGTCAGTGATCTTCACCCCACCACCCTGCCAGAGATCTGGCGCGATGCTAGGCCTTCGTGACGAGAGATCTCTCGGAGTTGGCTCGGCATAACGATTTCTGCCACGGTCTTGTCCGTGAGTACACCGTTTGAATTGTTGGCACTCGAGCAGGGCGACACCCCAACAAGCTTTCGTCTCCCGGCAGCGGCGGCGTTGACTACGCCGTTCGACTTTCTCTACGGCGGCTCCGGCATCGCCGCATCGGTCGAAGCTGCTGAGCGGGTCACTGGTCGCCCGCTGATCTGGATCACCACGCAGTTCCTGACCAATGCGGCCACGGGGCAGACCGTTGACATCGATGTCGATGTCGCAATTGCCGGTCGAGCCACATCGCAGGTCCTCGTCACGGCGCGAGTCGAGGGTGCTCTCATGCTGTCATCGACGTGTGCGCACACGAGCCGCCCCGATGGCGATGTCGAGCAGTTCCACACGATGCCGTCCGTGCCATCGCCTGACGAGTGCAGCGAGATGGTCGAGCCGTTTGAACTTGGTGCCGACCGACCTGCGGCGTTCTATGACGCAATGGAGCGCCGAGTCGCTGCGGGGGAGATCGTTTTTGACGACACACGCACGCCGCAACGCGGCCTCATTGCCATGTGGTGTCGTCTCCGTCATGAGCCGATCGGCTCGGCTGCCACGTTGGCCTATGTTGCTGACGTCGTGCCACTGGGTGTGTGTGTTGCTCTCGGCAGACCTCTTGGTGGCACGAGCATCGACAACACGTTGCGGATGGTCCGGACCGACGTCGCAACCGAGTGGGTGCTGCTCGAGATCGTGCCTGATTCGTTCCAACGTTCGATCGGCCACGGGACCGTGAGGGTGTGGGCCGAGTCAGGCGAACTCCTGGCTGTTGCGCAGCAGACCTGCATCATTCGCGCATCACACATGCCATCACCCGTGCCGTCACCCATGTAGTGCTGATGGCGATGTCAGCGAGGCGCTCGATTGGTCGTGTCTGCTGATCTTGTATTCAGGATTCGGTGTTGATGGGGGCAGCGGGGATGCCGTCGTTCACGAGTGACCGGAGCAGCTCGGGGAGGGCGGCCGGAGCGAACCCGATGTCGGAGCCGGCCATGATCTCGTCGTAGCTCCACCACTTCATCTCGTGGACTCGTTCGGCGCGCATCTGCTCCCAGCCAATTCCGGGATTCGCCTCGAAATGCTCGGTGCGGATGAGGTAGATCTCGCCGCGCTGGCCGTCGTAGCTGCCGTCGGCGAATGGGATGATGTGCTCACGGGTCCAAATATGTGGACCGATCTCGGGATCGTGCAGCCCGGTTTCCTCGACGAGTTCTCGGCGTAGTGCGGTGAGATGGTCTTCGCCTGGGTCGAGGCCGCCACCTGGCAGTGCCCAGACGTGACGAGTTGGAAACTCAAACCGAACCATCAACAGGTCGTTCTCTGGCGTGAGAATGACGGCGCGAACGGCCTGGCGGATGCGCAGCGCTGGTGTGTTGTCGGTGTTGTCGGTGTTGGCGGTGTTGGCAGTGTCGGCCACCGTCAGTCTTTCGGTGAATCGCTGAGACCGTCGTTGAACTCTTTGTAGAGCCCGTACATCGCTTTGCACTCCTCGCAGACGGGGAGCTGCTTCGGATCGCGTGATGGCACCCAGGTGAAACCACAGAGGGCCTCGACGGGCGTGCCCATGACGCGGGCTTCCAGCACGACAGCGGCGGCGTTTTCGCCTCGTTTGACCTTGACGATGTGTGCAGCGGTCGGTTCGGCGGTTTCGGTCTGCTCGTCGGTGAGTAGATCAGTGTCGCGCACCGGCATGGTTTCCAGATCCGTCATATGGTCAGTGAATCACATTCTGCAGCTCACGGGGTACCGTGAAGGGATGCTCATTACCATTGTCGTCACGGTCGCAGCAGTGGTTGCTGCTGCGGGCGCCGTGATTGCTGGTGAACGTCGCGATGACGAACGGCGTCTGCCGATTCCCGTTCGGGTCAAGCCGCAGCGTCGTCCACAAGACTGACCCGCCTCGCTCCAGTGAGCGATCCGCCGACACATGACACAGCACTCCGTGTGATTGTGATTGCCTCTGATGGGGCACAGTGATTGAGATGGCAAGGAATCTGAGCAGGACGAGCACGGCGTTCTCGTCCCTCAAGATTCCCGACTACCGGCGCCTCTGGTGGGCCGGAACGTTCTCGTTCATGGCTGTTCAGATGCAGTTTCTGCTCCGTGGCATTCTCGCTTGGGACCTGACTGGACGCGATGGAGCGATCGGCTTCATCTACCTCGTGTTCGGGTTCACCATGTTGATTGCCACACCACTTGGCGGCGTTGCTGCCGATCGGCTGTCGAAGCGAACAGTGATGCTGTGGAGTCAACTCGTGCTGAGTCTGGCCGCTGTTGGAATGGGTGCAGCCGTTGTCGCCGGTGTCGAACAGTTCTGGATGCTCGCCGTTGCCGGGTTCTTGCAGGGCTCGGCATTCGGTTTTTATGGGCCGGCTCGAGTGGCGTTTACCACCGAACTCGTTGGACGTGAGCAGGTGGGTAATGCGATCACTTTGTCGCTCTTGAGCATGAACGGCACCCGAGTGATTGCGCCGTCGTTCGCCGGAGCGCTTGCCGGTGTTGCGATCTTTGGGATTGGCGGGGCCTACATGGTCGCTGGCGGGCTCTCGGTGCTCTCGTTCTTGGCTGTACTGCGTCTGCCGAAGGTGCCGTCGGTCAACCGCAATGGACCAACGAACCCGTTCGTCGAAATTTACAATGGCGTCCGCTACGTCTCTGAACGCAAACATCTCCGACGGCTCCTGATCAGCTCATTTCTCGTCATCATGTTCGGCTTCAACTATGTGGTGTTCATCCCGGCGCTGGTCAAAGACACGTTTGACCTCGACAATGACACTTGGGTCGGCCTGCTCAGCTCGGCATCGTCGGTCGGTGCGCTCGCCGTCGGATTCTGGCTTGCTCGCCGGGCCGATCAGCCAGGTCGCTGGCGTGTCATGGTGATCACTGGCACCATCTTTGGGACCGGCGTGGTTGCTCTTGCCGTCGCTCCCGATTTTTGGTTGGCCATGGCCGTCGTTGTGGCCATCGGCGGTGGAACCAGCGGTTACCAGACCCTGTCGAATGCCATTGCACTCAACCTTGCCGAGCCTTCCCACCAGGGTCGTGTGCAATCATTACTCCAGCTCAGCTTTGCTGGCTTTGGCATTGCTGCACTTCCACTCGGCCTCCTCGCCGAAGCGATTGGACGACGTCAAACAATGGTTGCCATGGGGCTCGCAGCGACTGTGGCAATTGTTGTGTACTGGGTACTCGAGGGCAGCGATGCGGAAACGATCGAGGCTGGGATCCCACACGAATCAGCACCGGCGCCGAGCGAGGTGCCACCCAGCTCCGTTAGCTACGAATCGATGCGATTTCCGCGCTGACGTTCGCCCTCGCCGACGCTTCCCATAGTTCACGACCGGTGGCAGTGGCGTAGATCGAATCGCGGTCAAGAAAGGCCTGCATCACGGCGATTCGGCCATCGTTCCACTCGCGATCATCGAGATGGGTGTACTCATCGCGAACCGCTTTGGCGTACCGGGCGTACTCGGTCTCGTCGGCGCCGAGGATCGCAAGGTCGGCGTCGTTCATGACGGCAGCATCGCTGCTGAGCGGGTTGAGGTGATTCTTGGTGCCTTCGATCAGCCCAGCAACAGCGTCGGCACGATCATCAGCCCAACCGAGCGCAATGAGATCGCGACGCGCCAGGCGGGCACTCGCCCTCTCGTTGGCCGGATGCTGGGGCTCGTAGACGGCGTCGTGATAGAGCACAGCAGCGATGATGGCGCCCAGGTCATTTACCTGTTCGTGTTCGGTGAGGGCAGCAATCGAAGCGAGTACGGCCTCGACGTGGCCGATCTTGTGGTAACGGCGTTGGCGTTCGCGGTACCGAATCACCAGGCGGTCGAGGAGGTCGCTTCCGGCGCCGAGGTGTTCGGCCCAGGCGAGCTCGACGGGTGTCGGGGGCCGGTCAGCCGCGTCAGTTGCAGTGTCGCGGTTGGCGTCATTGTGTGTGGTCACGGGTGCAGTCTGGCAGCATGTCGGCCGTGACCATCCTGATTGACGAAGCGCGCTGGTGGTTCCGAGACGAGAAGTGGTGCCATCTGGTGAGCGACGTGTCATACGACGAACTGCACGACTTTGCTGACCTCGTCGGTATTCCGCGACGTGGTTTCCAGGGCGACCACTACGACATTCCGCAGTCATACCGACAGCGGATGATCGATGCTGGAGCGCTCATTGTGGAAAGCCGCGAGCTGGTGCGACGGCTCCGCGGCGCTGGGCTTCGTTTGTCACCGGCGGAGCGTCGAGCACACATCGCTGCGAACTGAGGTTCAGCAGCGCCACCTCGGCGGGGCGCCGCTGACCTCGCGGGGGCAGGTGACACCGCTGCTGCCCAACACAATCCATTCGAGCAGTTCGAGCCCGGCCTCGTCGCACAGTTCAGCGATCTGTGCCCATCGAGCAAGGTCGCCGAGTTCGGCGCCGCCATTGGGGCGCACCGATCCGACGATGAGGCCAGCAGCTTC
>CALAHA010000135.1 GCA_937891565.1 uncultured Ilumatobacter sp.
CACCGATCGGGGTTGTTCCACCGATCTCCAGTGACCCGCCGTTTCACAACTTGGCCCGCCGCCTGCTGCTGCCGCCGTTTGCGCCGAAGCAGATCGAACCGTGGGAAGACGAAATTCGTGCGTTGTGCACCCGGCTTCTCGACGAGATGGGTGACATCACGCCTGGCGACACGGTCGTCGATGCTGCCATCCAGTACGCCCAGCACATCCCGGTCAACGTGATTGGCCGCATGCTCGGCTTCCCTGAAGCCGACGAAGCACTGTTCCGTGAGTTTGTCCACAACACTCTTGAGACAATCAATGCCCCGACAGCCGACCGTCAAGAGAACTTCCAGAAGCTCGACGCGTATCTCGACGCCCAGGTGCAGGATCACATCGACAACCCGCGAGAAGACCTCACGGACTATCTCTTGAACGTCGAACTCGGCGGCGAGAAGCTCAGCCAAGAACATGTCCGTGGATCCATCGTCCTGCTGCTCATCGCGGGTATCGACACCACCTGGTCGGCAATTGGGTCATCACTCTGGCACCTTGCACAGACTCCTGCTGACCTGGAACGTTTGCACGACGAGCCCGAGGTCATGACCTTTGCGCTCGAAGAGTTCCTTCGGGCCTATGCGCCGGTCACGATGGCCCGCATGGTTGCCAAGGACGTCGACTTCCACGGTTGTCCAATGAAGAAGGACGATTGGGTGCTGCTGCCCTTCCCGGCAGCAAACCGCGACCCTCGCGTGTTCGAAGATGCTGATCAGTTCATTATCGATCGCGAGTCCAATCGTCACGCTGCGTTTGGTCTCGGTATCCACCGCTGCTTGGGCTCAAACCTCGCTCGCCTCGAACTCAAGGTCGCAATCGAAGAATTCGTGAAGCGCTTCCCGAAGTTTGAACTGGCTGGCGATGTCTCGTGGAGCGTCGGCCAGATTCGCGGTCCGCGCGTTCTGCCGGTCAGGATTCTCCAAACCGCGTGAGCAACGAACGGGGGCTTTAGGCGAACGTCGAGCCGATCGAAGCTGCAACGCATGCGCAGCCGATCGTCAGCGCCGCATAGCAAGCGCCCCATCGCCACCCGAGCGAACGTGCCTCGAGCGCAAATGACGAGTAGGTCGTGAGCGCACCACAGAATCCGACACCGATCACGGTGATCGTCGGCGCCGAGAGATCGGCTGAACTCACGTAGCCCAATACTGCCGCGCCCGCCGTGTTGGCAACGAGCAGGGCCTGCCAACTGCAGACGGTGAGGCCGATCAGCAAGCGTAGAACGGCACCGAGTGCTGCCGCCAGGACGAATACGGCCGGCGTCACGACGGTCCGCGCAATATGACGGTGACGATCCCCGCGCCTGCGACGACGGTTGTGATTCCGTAGCCGAATGCCAGGCCCGACCGGCCGGCGTCCACCAAGGCGTTCAACTCGACGGCGAACGATGACATCGTCGTGAACCCCCCGAGCAGGCCCGTAACGATGAAGTCCCATTGCTGCGAGCCGCGTTCGATGTATCGGGCAGCGAGACCGATCATTATGCAGCCAAAGATGTTGACGCACAGTGTCGACCACGGCCAGGCCGCTGGCTCGGCCTTGAGCAACGTTCCTACAAGCCAACGCGCCGTTGCTCCAATTGCGCCGCCCGCTGCGACCAGCGCGACCGCTATCGGAAGGACCCGGCCCGCAACTTGGGCCTTTGCCGGGAACAGTTGCATGCGCACTTCTAGCAGACGACTTTGGGCACACGCGACTTGACTGACGGTGATCGCAACCCGCCGCATTCACACCTGACTCTCACCCAGACCAGCAAGACTGCACACGTGGCCAGCGCACCGAACCAACACGTCCTCATCGCCGAGGACGATCGTGCGGCGCGTGAAGCGCTCGTTCGAGCACTCGAACTCGAGGGATATCGCGTCACCGCGACGACAAACGGTGCCGAGTGCCTCGATGCCGTTCGAACGAGCGAACCCGACATCTTGCTCCTCGATGTCTCGATGCCGATGGTCGACGGACTCACGGTGTGTCGAGTCGTGCGATCCGAAGAGAATCGGTTGCCAATTCTGATGCTCACCGCTCGGACCGAGACGTCTGACCGCGTGGCCGGCCTCGATGTCGGCGCTGACGACTACCTACCGAAGCCGTACGACCTTGATGAACTGTTGGCTCGCCTCCGTGCGCTGGTTCGGCGCGCCGACTACAGCACCGCCGAGACTGCAGCGCCGCTGACACTCGCTGATCTGCGGCTCGACCCGGCGGCACGTCGCGTGTTTCGCGGCGACCGGGAACTCGTGATGTCCAAGACCGAGTTCGACCTGCTCGAACTGCTGGTGCAAAACCAGGGAATTGTGCTCGACCACACCACGATCTACGAACGCATCTGGCACTACGACTTTGGGCCGGATTCGAAAAATCTCGCTGTCTACATCGGCTACCTCCGACGCAAGACCGAGGAGAACGGTGAACAACGACTGGTGCACACCGTGCGCGGCGTCGGGTATACGGCGCGTGTGAGTGGCGTCTCGTGATAGGCCGATCGCAATGAGGTCGCTACGCGTCAAGATCGCCGTGGCGATGGCAGTCCTCGGGTTCGTAGCGACGGCGATGGTCGGCGCGGTCAGCTACCGCTCGACAAGCACGCGGCTGGTCGACGAGGTTGACCGATCGATGAAGGAGGCAACGTCGCTGCTGGTGAACATCCGTAGTGGCGACGACCTGGTCGGGATTCCGAGCCGGGGATTGCTCGGCGTGTACTCGGTGCGGCTGTTGAACCGCAGGGCCGAAGTCGTGAATTCGTCGTTTAAGGAGAACCTCGAATTGACCGCCAAGGCGAAGCTCACCATCGGAGACGACAAGGGCTTCGATGTCGCGACGATCACCTACGAAGGTGAGCGATTCAGGGTGCACACCGTCGGCGCGGCGCGAGGTGGAATTCAGGTTGCTCGGTCGCTGGGTGAGACCGACCGGGTGCTATCCGACTTGCGGGAGCGGACGACGTTCTTGGTGATCGTGGTGTCGCTGGTGGCAGCTGCGATCGGGTGGCTCCTCGCTTCGACTGTCGCCGCCCCGCTCCGCCGGTTGACGCGGGCCGCCGAAGAAGTCGAAGCTTCAGGCAATCTCGACCTGGCGGTGGCCGAGCAGCGCGCCGACGAGGTCGGCCGGCTCGGCGCAGCGTTTCAGTCGATGCTCAGTGCGCTTCGCCGTTCGCAAACAGAACAGCAGCGCCTGGTGCAAGATGCCGGTCACGAGTTGCGTACCCCGCTGACCAGCCTGCGCACGAATCTCTCGGTCATCCGGCGACACCCGGACATGGGCTCTGAGATGCAGGAACGCATTCTTGATGACCTCGACAGTGAGGTGCGAGAACTCACTGATCTGGTCAACGAGCTCGTGTCGGTCGCGTCCGGCGAACTCGCCGAACAACCAGCTGACATTATTGATCTGGGAGTGTTGGCAAAATCGGTGGGAGCGCGAGTAGCGCGTCGTAAGGGCCGCGTGGTCGAAGTGGACGTTGCCGCGGCGGGCCTCGTGCTTGCCCCGCCCGCAGGCCTGGAACGGGCAATCACCAATCTGATTCAGAATGCGGCAAAGTTCGATACGGCCGGCGGTGCAATCGAAGTTGTCGTGCGGGGCGGCGATCTCCGTGTGCTCGATCGTGGCCCGGGCATCCCGCAGGAGGACCTGCCCCTGATCTTCGATCGATTCCACCGCGCGGTGACTGCTCGGACGATGCCAGGCTCAGGGCTCGGCCTGGCCATCGTTCGTGAGATCGTCGAGCGGAGTGGTGGCACGGTCAGTGCGCGGCATCGCGACGGCGGTGGTGCCGACATCGGTTTCTCTTTGCCCGAAGCCTGACGAAGCGTTCTTACCCAATCTTTACGACCTTCTGGATTCGGTCTCACCGGCAGTCGTCATCGTGGTGGACATCCCCAACAGACGTTCTCGAAAGGAACTCCCCAATGACGAACATGACTGACCCGACAAAGGCCCAGCCCAACGGCGCCAACTCGAACAAGGGCGGCAAATCAAAGATGGGCATCGGCCTCGCCGCTGGCCTCCTGGGTGGCACCGCAGCCGGCCTCGTGCTCGGCGTTCCCGGCATGTCCAGCGCTACTGCCGACACGGGTGCTGTTGTTACTCCGGCCGCAATCGTTCAGCAGGTCGATGACGCCCCGGTACAGCCCGGCGAGCGTCTCCGGACCGTGTTGCAGCCCCTCGTTGACAACGGCACCATCGATGCAGCGCAAGCTGACGCCGTGACCGCTCAGCTGATGGAAAACCGCGGTGAGCGCGGTCCGGGCAAGCTCGGCGAGCACGGTCCGGGCAAGTTCGGCGAGCGCGGTCCGGGCAAGTTCGGTGCCTCCGACGTCGTGACCGATCTTCTCGGCATTGACGCTGCCACCCTGCGCGCCGAACTGCAGTCTGGCTCGACTCTGGCCGAGGTTGCAACCGCCCAGGGCGTATCGGTTGACGCCCTCGTCGACGCGATCGTTAATCAGATGCAAGAGCGGGTTGACGCTGCTGTTGAGGCCGGCAAGATGACGGCCGACGAGGCAGCGGAGAAGCTTGCCGAGGCCGCAGTGCGGGTCACCGCCAAGGTAAACGGTGAGGCCCCCGCCGACAACTGAGTTTCTGCTCGGCTGATTTCTACGCCGACGAACATCCGTCACCGGAGTGTTCGTCGGCGCTTGCCGTTTTCGGCCGTAGCGTCGCCCGGGTGATTTGTGTCGACGTATCCGGGGTTGGCATGGCGCAACCCGACAAGGTGCTTTTCAGCGATGTCGACGTGACCATTTCGGTCGGCGATCGTGTTGCGGTTGTCGGGGTCAATGGTTCGGGCAAGACAACTCTGCTACGCATCATGACCGGAGCGCTGCAGCCTGACAGCGGTGTTGTCAGGTTCGGCCGAGGTTCTCGGATCGTGTCACTCGAACAAGATCCCAAGCTGCCCGAAGGCATCGTGCGCGACGTGCTCGGCGACGGCTGGGAAGTCCAGGCAGCGGCCACTTCGCTTGGTGTGCTGCCGCTCTTCGACCGGCGGACCGACGAGCTTTCCGGTGGTCAGGCCAAGCGTGTTGCTTTGGCCAAGGTGTTGGCTGACGATCAGCAGGGCGCATTTGACATGGTCGTGCTCGACGAGCCGACCAACCACCTCGACCTTGAAGCCATCGAGTGGCT
>CALAHA010000136.1 GCA_937891565.1 uncultured Ilumatobacter sp.
CGTTGCCGGTTCAGTGACGGACGACCGCTCGACTACCTGGTCACCGAACCTGTGCTCGCTGTGATCAAGCAACGCGGGCTGTATCCGGGAGCCGACGAATGACCGCCAGTGTTGCTCGCCGCCGTCGCCGGGCCATGGCCGGTGCCACCGTCTCGTTTGCGCTGGTGCTGGTCGCTGCTGGTCTGACCTTCGTGGGAGCGACGACGATCGCCAACTCGAACGAGGGCGCAGTCGTGCAGGGCGACGTCCGTCCGGTGATTTTGCTCCCCCAGACCGATAATGCTGCGCTCGCAGTCGTCGACGACGACAATCGTTTGACGGCGTTAATCGTTGCCACCCTTTTGCCTGGCGGCGAGGGCGGCAGCATTGTCACGATTCCGGTCGACGCTGACGCCAGCATCGGCCTTGGCGACGAACGTCGGCCCCTCGCTGGTCTGCTCGATCCTGGGGACCCTGATGGATTCTTCGAGGCCGTCGAAGGAACTCTGGCAATCGTGTTGCAGTTCGGCGAGATTGTCGGGGCTGACCGGCTTGCCGAGTTGATCGAACCGGTCACACCGGTCTCGGTTGGCTTGCCCTTCGTTCCCGCAACCACGACAACCGAGGTTGTGGGCGACGAGCTTGCAGACCTACTTCAGTCGACCGACTTCGACGTCACCGCAGCGGTTGAGGCGCTGCGGAGCACGCCGCTCCCCGGAACGAACGCCGATCGGCAAACGAATATTTTTGCCCTGTGGTCGGCGTTTGCGGCAGCGACACCGATTGATGCCGCTGACGACGTTCCTGTCGACGAGTTCGGCCTTCCGGTAACAGCTGCGACGATCGACGATGTCTTTTCTCGGCTGTGGCAAGGGCCGGTGCAGGTTCGGGATCTGGCCGTGGCCTCTGCTCAGTCCTCGACCGATGGGAACGAGACCGACGTGTCCGTTCTCGACCGCTTCGACTCGCTGCTGGTCTTCGCGCAGATCTCGCCGGCTCGTGTGTCGAAGCCGAACGTGGGCCTGGTGTTCCGAGTCGAAGTGCCGATCACTGATGCCCAGTTGACCGTCGAGAGCAGCCCATTCGTGGACCGCTCCGACGTGGCCCGCTCGGCTCTTGGACAGTTGCTCTTTCTCCAAGCGAACGTGGCGTCGGTCAATGTGGCGCCGAACCCCGAGGGCGCGCCGACCAAAACTCGTGTTGAGGTTGCTGACGAAAAATTTGTTGCTGACCTGCAGAAGTCCTTGTCCCCGGTATTTGGTGACGCCGAGTACGTGGTGTCTGAAGAATTGATTGCTGGCATCGACGTCGTGATGACGATCGGCACGGGCTACTTCGACGCCTTCAACGGTGACACTGTTGCGTCGAGTGAAGGCGACGCCGATACCGTCGTCGCCGATGCCTGACGAGACACCCAACGCCGAACAGGCAAATGATGATGCCGACGTCACATTGGCGTTGCTTGCAGCACGAACTGCTGACGCAAAGAAAGGCACCGACATCATTGTCCTTGAGGTCGGTGAGGTCCTGGCGATCGCCGGCTACTTCGTGGTGTGCAGCGCATCGAACCCCCGGCTGGTCCGCTCGATCGCTGACGACATCGAACGTGCGATCAAGCAAGAGTTGGGGCGACCTCCGATGCGGCAAGAGGGTCGTGCTGAGCAGCAGTGGATCTTGATCGACTACGGCGACGTCATCGTTCACGTCTTCCACGAAGAGCAGCGCGAGTTTTACGAGATCGAACGGCTGTATCTCGACGTTCCGAGGATCGACTGGGCCGTCTGATTTGCGGTTACAACGCTCAGTGCCTTGCACTGCGTTGTATCTCCGAATCGGGCCGCTATCGTCACCGGCCGCACAACATTGCGGGGCTTTAGCTCAGTTGGTAGAGCGCTTCCATGGCATGGAAGAGGTCAGGGGTTCAATTCCCCTAAGCTCCACGAAGAACCCCCAGGTCCACGCCTGGGGGTTCTTTACTTTTTCGGTTTCGGACCTCGCCAGACCTTTGAAGCGTGAGTCGATCGATTCGGATGGCCGATGCTTCGGACTGCGGGGCGGCGTTGGTCAGTTCCAGGGATTGAGGACGTCGAGCCCGTGGAACCGCTTGAAGTCCTTGAGGTCTCGCGTCACGACGGTCATCTCGTGAACCAGGGCAGTGGCGCCGATGAGAGCATCGCGGAACGGCGCTGGGTCGGGTACGTGCAGGGCGGCGGCGCGCCGTGCGACTCGCTCGTCCACTGCGATCACTCGGTTTTTGAAAGCGGCGGTGACGCTCTGGTCGAGCCACTCGCGAAGCATCGCTCCCTGTGTTGGGTCGGATCGCTCCATGAGCAGCACGCCGTGCTCGAGTTCTTGCATCGTGATCGCGGAGACGAACAGCTCGATCGAGGGCACTTTTTCGGCCCACCCTGCTACGCCGGGGTTCGCTTTGCCGCTTCGTACCTTGCGGAGTTCGCACACGATGTTCGTGTCGAGCACGAACATCACTCGAAGGCTGCCGGCTGTGGCACGTCGGTGTTCTTGGGAGTCACGAACTCGATGTCTGCGACTCCTGCAGGCTCGGCGAGCAGGTCGAGTGCTTTGTGCGGAGCGACGAGTTCCTCGTAGGCGTCGAAGCTCAGCAGCACGTGTGCTGGTCGGCCCCGATCGGTGATGTAGACCGGACCGTTCTTCGATGCCTTCTTTGCGCCGCTGGTGTCTTGATTGAATTCTCGGCTGCTCATCTGCGTCGCCATCATGCCTCCATGTAGTTACATCTCTACAATAGTCCACACGCCGGCTGGCCGCAACCGCCAGCTGTGACAATGGGGGACTCCGTTCCGGCAGCCACGACGCCAACGAACGTCCGCATCACGAGACGGCGACGATCTTGTGAGGAGTCCCTTCAGTAGTTCCTATTCGATGCATCAGTTGATCTGACATCCAACCCAGCGGGCGGACCCTTGCGATGGTCGTGGCTTCCTACGATTGTCACCCGGCCGATCCAACGGTCGCCCTCGGTGCGTGGCCAGCCCACTGGTGTTTCGGCGCAAGCGCTACTGGAAGGTCGCGGCTGCGTGCTTCGCTCGGTGCAGCCCACGCTTTGAACAGTGGGTCCTTCATCTGCCGGGCGTCGGTCGGTCGGTTGCCGACTACCGGTCGGGTGTCGGCATGCCCAAGCGAGCCAAAATTACCGCCATGTCGATGATGGTTATCGCGATCTCGATCAGTGCAGGACTGCTCCTCGACAACATTGTGG
>CALAHA010000137.1 GCA_937891565.1 uncultured Ilumatobacter sp.
CCTGACAATTTCATCGTCACCAAAGACATCAGGTGCTCGTAAGAGCGTAAGGGCAAACCAGCTCACCCGACGAGGAGACAACGGCTCAGTTGAGCGTGTTGCATCCGTCTTTGAGGGCGTTGCACACGCTCATCATTCGTTTTTCTCACGAGTAACCCGCCAGAGAGGCGCACATGGATAATCCAAATCCAGACAAGGTCGCAAAGGTCGACGAGATCGCCGGCAAGCTTGAAACCGCTGGCACCGTTCTCGTCACCGAATACCGCGGTCTCGACGTTCCTGCCCAGGCTCAGCTCCGTGCTGCGGTCAAAGATGCAGGCGGTGAATTCAAGATCTACAAGAACACGCTCACCAAACTTGCTGCCGAGCGCACTGGACTGGCGCTCGATGAGCACCTCACCGGACCCACGGCTCTTGCCTTTGCCTACCCGCCAGAGGGCGGCCAGGCGGACCCAGTAGCTTTGTCTAAGGCGCTCACTGAGTTCCAGAAGACCAACGATGCACTGGTGATCAAGGGTGGCGTCGTAGACGGCGCCGTGATCGGCCCCGACGATGTGACCGCACTGTCCAAGGTTCCACCTCGCGAAGAGATGCTGGCACAGTTCGCTGGCTTGTTGCAGGCGCCGATGTCGCAGTTCGCTCGTTTGCTCAACGCAATGCCGACCAAACTGGCGCAGCTCACCCAGGCGCTCATCGAAAAGGGTGGCGCGAACCCCGGCGCTGTCGATGCAGCTGCTGAAGAAACCCCAGCCGAAGAAGCCCCAGCTGCTGAAGAAGCAGCCGACGAGGCTCCTGCTGAAGAAGCGCCTGCTGAAGAAGCAGCCGCCGAAGAAACCGACGCAGCTGAGGCTGCAGCGGAAGACGTGGCCCCAGATGCTGCATCTCAAGAGACCGACGAGTCAGCTGATGCTGGCTCTGAAGACACCGACGATAAGGAGGACTGATTATGTCCACGGTTGAAGACGTCCTAACGACCATTGAGGGCATGACCGTCCTCGAGCTGAGCGAACTGCTCAAGGCATTCGAAGAGAAGTTCGATGTCACTGCAGCAGCTCCGGTTGCAGCAGCAGCTGCACCAGCAGCCGCCGCTGATGCCGAAGACGAGCAGACCGAGTTTGATGTCATTCTGATCGCCGAAGGCGCGAAGAAGATTGCTGTCATCAAGGAAGTCCGTGCTCTCACCGGCGCTGGCCTGAAGGATGCTAAGGAAATGGTTGAGTCCGTTCCCAAGGCAATCCTCGAAGGCGTAAGCAAGGACGACGCTGAAAAGGCAAAGGCTGCTCTCGAAGAAGCCGGCGCACAAGTTAACCTCAAGTGATCTGTCGGCTCGGTCGTGCATCTGCACGGCCGAGCCGAATTTCCCTCCCAACCAAGTTCGCTTCCTTCGCGTTTCTGAACTTTTTGGCGAAAGAGTCGTCCAAACAGTTCAGAAAGGTGAAGGACAACCCCGAAAGATGTTTCCATGAAGCCTGAAATTCATCCTGAGTACCGTGACGTTGTCTTCTTGGACACCCAAAACGGCACCAGCTTCATCACCCGCTCGACCATGAAGACCCAAGAGACGACCGACGTCGATGGTGTCGAGTACCCGCTAGCCAAGGTAGAAATCTCGGCTGCCAGTCACCCGTTCTACACAGGAACGATGACCATCATCGATACCGCAGGTCGAGTTGAGCGCTTCGAAAAGCGTTACGGCCGCCGCAAGCAGAAGGCTGGCGCCGCCGCCGACGAAGCTCCAGCAGCCGAAGCGCCTGTAGCTGAAGAGCCAGTCGCCGAGGCACCCGCCGAAGACGCAGCAACCTCTGACGAAGAAGAATAACCAACGCTCGTTGGAAACACGGGTGAGAGTCCGCTGTGGCTCTTGCATCCGGATGCGGCCTTAGAATACGTCAGTGGCTCTAACCCAAGAACAACGTGCTGATCTCTGCCGTGCGAAGTTGCGCAGCTTGGCTCGCGACCATTTCGGTCGCACCGATGGTGTTGACCACCCGGTGCCTTGGGGAGCAGCCCTTGAACACGAGGGCGTGTGGACGGCACTGCTTGAAGTTTCGCCTGAGCGTTCATTCGGACAGGCCTTGGTTCTTGGTGTCCGCAATCAGGCGGTCTCGCTGGATCTGATTGCCGCTGAGAATGCTGGCGCAGTTGCGCGCCGGGCCGCGTTGTTTGACCCGTCGCCCACCGTCTGGCGCCTCGACGGAACGACATTGTCACCGGCCGAACCCGAAGAGCAGGTCACCGTCGTCGCTGCCGACATCGAACCTCACATCGCCGATCTACTCGCGCTCGACGATGTTGTCGTGATCACCGAACATGGGTCGATCATCGGCGAATGTCTGGGCCTCGAAGTTGCACGGGTAACCGGCGCCGGTTCAGAACAGCGACTCGACGTTGGTGTTGGCGCCTATGACCAAGGTGCATTCGCTGCGATCAATCCGCACATGACTCCGATCGAGGCTCTGGCCGAGGTCGTGGCGCAGGTGCTAACCCATCGCCGCAAGAATGCCCTCACTCACCCAATAAACCGCATGGTCCGCGAACGTTGGGTTCGGAGCGAACTCATGGCCGATCCGTCGCAGATCGGAATGGCCACTCTTGAGATTGTCGAGCCCATGCTGCCCCGCGACGGCATCAGGGATATTGCGATCGCGTCGGCCATTGGTACCGCGACCGACGGCGACAAGGTGCTGGTCGCCTGCACCGTCGGTATCGACCTCGATGCAGTTCCCGCAGCTGCCGATCTGGCGCATCGTCACAACGCTGATCGGATCATCATTGTGCTTCCTGACCGCGATCGTCATGCGCTTGTGCAGGCCATCGCGGCTCAGTCTCGGCTCCCGATCGAGTTCGCCACATCACCCGAACCATGGCCTACCTAAGGCCCTAAGGCTTCTCGCGAATTGGGGCCGCTGCAGCGAGATCCCCATGGATGATCACTCGATGGTGAGGCGATGTGGTCCAGACCGGCTCGACGAGCACCGTTTGTCGATGCGAGGCGAACCATGCAGTGAGTGTTGCGTCGGTCGCAGCCAAGAGACTGGCCGCATCGCTGATCTGGTTTGCAAGCAGTTATCGGTCTGTGACCCAAGGAGATGGCGCGCTGAGCAGTGCCAACGTCGGAGGCATGACGGGCAGCGAGTAGCTTTGAACGGTGAGCGAACTGCACGATGAGCTTGAACGAGAATTTGCCGACGTCGAGCAGCAGCTCGCCGACCCTGAACTCGTCAAGGACCGCACCCTGTATGCCAAGGCGATGCGGCGGTACAAGGAGCTGGGCGAGATCGTGGCGTGTATCGCCGAACTGCGCACGGCCGAGCAGGACATCGCTGATGCCAAGGAAATGCATAGCGAAAGCTCAGGCGACGACCGAGCCATGTGGGCCCAGGAGATCTCTAGCGCCGAGGCGACGGCCACCGATGCTGCGGAGCGGCTCGACGAACTACTCATTCCTAAGGATCCCAACGACGGACGTAATGTGATCGTCGAGATCCGGGGTGCCGAAGGTGGCGAAGAGGCCAACCTGTTTGCCCGTGACCTCTTCGAGATGTACCGCAGCTACGCATCGACGCAGCCGTGGCGACAGGAGATGCTTGAGGCGAACCACTCAGACATGGGTGGGTTCTCCACCGTTATCTTCTTGCTCAAGGGTGACTCGGTCTGGTCACACCTCAAGTACGAGGGCGGCGTGCACCGGGTGCAGCGAGTGCCAGTGACCGAATCACAAGGGCG
>CALAHA010000138.1 GCA_937891565.1 uncultured Ilumatobacter sp.
GATGTCGTAGACGACGTGGCTGTAGACCGGAGCAGTCACTTCGGCCCGGCCGCTCTTGATGTCGCGAAGCACACGCAGTAGCTCGCGCGTGTCGTAGCTCTCTGGGAACCCTTTGCGATTCATGATGCCGCGTTCCTCGAGTACGGCGTTCGGGTGGAGGAAGCCATCGGTGGTGATGAGGTCAACCTTGGGGTGAGCGGGCCACTTCGCCAGCAGTGCCTGCAAAATGCGGGCGAACGTGCTCTTGCCCACAGCGACACTGCCCGCGACACCAATGATGTACGGCACTTTTGGTGTAACGGTGCCGAGGAACGTTGACGACACTTTGTACAGATCCTGGATCGTGCTCACGTACAAGTTGAGGAGGCGGCTCAGCGGGAGGTAGATCGTTGCGACCTCCTCCAGGTCGATCTGATCGTTGATCCCCTGGAGATCGCTCAGTTCACGTTCGCCGAGCGTCAGCAGCGTCGATGCACGGAGTTCGGCCCACGTGTCGCGCTCGAAGCTGAGATAGCGATCAGCGGGCGATGGTTCGGCCCCGCTGACGCGTGCTGTCGGTTGAGGCACCGGTTGGATCACGGGAGCGACCTTACGCACCCACGGGCACTCCCTCACAGACGCGCGCACAGACGCGCGCACAGACGCGCGGCGCGTAGCCTGCGGGCGTGAGTGACCGGGCCGACCGTAAGCAGCGTGGCGCTTGGTACACGCCGGATGACCTCGTGGAGCGAGTTGTCGAGGCTGCAGTCACTCCTGAGTTCGTTGAGCGCTGCCTTTTGGCGTCGAATGAGATCTGCATTGTTGACCCAGCGTGCGGCGACGGACGGTTTTTGATAGCGGCTGCCGAACGGATCGCACAACTCGGTGGCAGGGCCCTCGCCGTCGGGATCGACATCGACCGATCTGCCGTGGTGGCCGCGCAGCAGGCGCTTGCAGAGGCCAGCTCAGTTGCCGTGCATGAGGTAGTCCAGGGTGACGCTCTGGCATTGGATTGGTCGGTTCTTAGCCGTTTGCGTCATCGTCGCTTCGATTTGGTGATCGGCAATCCACCGTTCTTGTCGCAGATGGCAGCGACGACAACTCGTGGAGGTTCGAGCAGCAGAGGCGGAGGCCCGTACGCCGATGCTGCCGTCGAATTTGTGGCACTTGCTGCCGAACTGGTCAGCGACTCCGGCCGAGTTGCATTTGTGCTCCCGCAGTCTGTGCTCTCGGCTCGCGACGCAGGAGCAACGCGCTCGGCTGTCGACGCTCATGCCGACATCGTGTGGTCGTGGTGGACCGGCGATCGAGAGTTCGATGCACACGTCCATACGTGCGCCCTGGTCTTCCAATTCGGCACACCATCAACACGGAAGGGGGCGACGTGGGGGCACGTGGTCACGGACCGACAGGGCGTGCCTGAGGTCCCACTGGCCTTCGAGCAGCAAGGCTCGGGCAGGCTCGGGGACCGTTGCTGGTTGAACGCCAACTTCCGCGACGAGTACTACGGCATGGTCCCTGCGGTCGGTGACCACGACACAGGCCCACAACTGATCACCAGTGGGCTGATCGATCCGGGCCGATCGTGGTGGGGCCGCCGGCCAATCACCTTTGCCAAGCAGCGCTTTGCTGCTCCACGTCTCGACCTTGATGCGCTCGATCTGAAGATGCAGCGTTGGGCAAGTCGTCGACTTGTGCCAAAGGTGTTGATTGCGAACCAGACAAAGATCATCGAAGCCGTTGCTGATCCGGGCGGTGACGTCCTGCCGGGTGTCCCGGTTATTTCTGCGTATCCGACGGGCGACGATCTGGCGGGATCGGTTTGGGAGATCGCTGCGCTGCTGACCTCGCCAGTGGCATCGGCATGGGCGTGGCATCGCAGCGCTGGCACGGGGCTATCGGCCGATGCGATCAGGCTCGGCCCGGTTCTGCTCGCCGATCTGCCATGGCCGGACGGGAGCCTCGCCGCCGCAGTGCAAGAACTTCGCCTCGGAGATGTCCGCAGCTGCGGACGCGAAGTGCACCGGGCATTTGGGATCAACGACGAGGCGCTGG
>CALAHA010000139.1 GCA_937891565.1 uncultured Ilumatobacter sp.
TCGACGCGCTGGTGGTCACGAGCCGGGACGTCACGAACGAGCGAGCCCGTGGGGTTGCGAAAGACATCGAGGCTCTGATTTCCTGGCGCGACCACCCTGACGTGGGTGTGGTCGCCGCAAACTCTCATCATGAAATCGTCTGGGCCAATCAAACCTTCTGCTCCATTATCGGCTCCACCGAAGACGCAAATTACCTGATCGGACAACCGACGTCGATATTGCAAAGCTTCGCGGACGCCATGTTCGCCGATCCCGAGGCGTTTGCGGTGGAGACCGAGAGGCAATTGAGTCGCCGCGCTCTCGTCATGGGCGAGGAGATCGCGCTGGCGGATGGCCGCACGCTTCAACGCGATTACATTCCAATCGGGGCGATATCCGAAAGGGTAGATCACTTTTGGCTGTACGCCGACATCAGCCAAAAGAAGGAGCTCGATCTGACACGCTGGCGTCTGTTGGAAGTCGAACGCGGGCTCCGAGGGAAAGCCGAGGAGCAGGCCAGGATCCTGCAGGGGGTCGCCGACCTCAGGACCGAAATCGTTGCAATGGTGTCGCACGAGCTGCGGACCCCGCTGACATCAATCGTCAGCTTCGCCGATCTCCTTCTCAACGACGATGAACCGATGAGCGAGACAGAGCAGAAGGAGTTCCTCACCGTTATCGACCGGAACGCCAAACGGCTCATCCGCGTCGTCGACGACCTGCTTCTGCTCGGACAACTCGAGTCGGGCGTCGCATTACTCCAACCTACGGTATTGCCAGTGGACCAGATCGTCGAATGGGCTGTGGAGTCGGCCACCCACCTGTCAAACGCCGCTGGTGTTGCGATCAGGACCTCGATCGAACCGGGCCCTGCCCTTCACGCAGACAGCAACCGACTCGGACAAGTTCTTGACAACCTGCTTTCGAATGCCATCAAATTCTCAGACGGCGGCGGAAACGTCGAGGTGACAGCGCGTCACCACCGGGATAGATGGGTATTTGCAGTCGTCGATGATGGGGTCGGAATTTCTGAGGCCGACCAGGAGCAACTCTTCGATTCGTTCTTCCGGGCATCCGGGACCGCTCAGTCCACACCCGGCACCGGCCTCGGCCTCGCCATCTGCAGAGCGATCGTCGAGCTGCACGGTGGAACGATCACCGTAGAGAGCCAGCAAGATTATGGCGCTCGCTTCGAGTTCGTGATCCCGGACGAACGCGAGATGACACGGTGACTGATTCGGCAACCATCCTGATGATCGAGGACGAAGCAGACATACGGCTGACGCTTTCGGTGTTGTTGCGTCGCGCTGGTCTCCAGGTACTCGAGGCTGCCGACGGCCGTTCTGGCCTCCGACTGCTTCACGAACGCCAACCGGACTGTGTCATCGTCGACATTGGTCTCCCCGACATCGACGGCTGGCAGGTACTCGGGCGGATCCGTGACGTAACCAACGTTCCAGTCATGATGCTCACCGCCCGACACCTCGAGGCCGAGAAGGTCCGGGGACTGCAGGCAGGAGCCGACGATTACCTGACCAAGCCATTCGGCAACCTGGAGTTGATTGCGCGAGTGCGTGCGCTTCTGCGCCGGGCCCGTTCGACCGGGCCAGTCGACGTGTATGTAGACGAACTGCTCGTCGTCGATCCGGCAAGCCATCGGGTCGCGGTCGAAGGCCGCGAGGTCGAACTCACCGCGATCGAATTCCGGTTGCTCCATGGGCTCATCAGGTCCGCGCCCCAAGTGCTCAGCCCAGTGCAGCTTCTCGAGATGGCCTGGAGCGACCCCACCGGCACCGGACCGGACCGGGTCAAATACGTGGTCCATCGACTGCGCCGCAAGATGGGCTTTGTGAACGCCGAGGCTTCGCCGATCAGAGCGGTGCGCGGTGTCGGGTACACGTACATCCGGCCCCACTGAACCCAGACTTGCTGAAACCGATCTGCAACCGAAGCCACAACCAGCGGGCAACTTGGGTCGTTCATAGTTAGAGGCTGCAAACGCCTTTAGAAGGATGAACCCATGTTCGGCAGCATCATCACACACACCAGATCAGGCTCGGCTCAAGGAGCCGTGCTCGCCGGACTCCGACGACTGGAATACCGAGGTTGCGACTCCGTCAAGACGGTCACAGTCCAATGACCCCCATGGCCCACTCCGAGGACCAGGCGACCGTCTTCGTCGTCGAAGACGACGCCGACGCCGCCCGGTTCGCATGCCGAGCCCTCGAAAATTCCGGCTACGCCACGTCCCTGTTCTCCGATCCTGACGCTGCACTTGCGGCGCTCGATCGATCCAGGTGCTCGTTACTCTTGAGCGACGTGCGGCTGCCCGGCATGACCGGGCTAGAGCTGCTATCGCAGGCTCGACAACTCCATCCCAGCCTGCCCATCGTGTTGATGACCGCATTCGCAACGCTTAACGACACCATTGTCGCCCTTCGCAACGGCGCAGACGACTACCTGTTGAAACCACTCACCGTCGACGTGCTCGTCAGCACTGTCAACGCTGC
>CALAHA010000140.1 GCA_937891565.1 uncultured Ilumatobacter sp.
TGCTCGGTGCCAATGGCCTCGGTCACCGCGGACGTACTCACCATGTGGATGCACTTCCACGGACAAATGTCGACGCAACCCTCGCAAGCAATGCATTCGGACTGATCGATGTGGATGAACTGCTTCGGCTTGACAGCCTTGCTGAGGTAATCCGCGTCGACTTCCACCAACGTGTAATTGTCGGTGAACGGCATCATCGGGGGGTTTGCGTCGGTTTTTGCCATATGAGATCAGGCTTTCTTCACGAGAGGACGACCGTACGACGACACGGGAAGTTCCTTCTGGACTTCCTTGCCACGGTTCTGCCACCAGATCACCACGAAGATGTTGAGGCCGAAGAAGATCGCGTGGATCAGCACAACGATGATGTCACGCAGTGCTTCATACTGCAGGGTGATCGGGTTCCAGCCGCCGAGCGACTGTGGCTTCAGGATCTGGCCAGGCCCGAGCATGAGCTTGTCTTTCGACCAGCCGAGGTTCTTGTCAGCATGGTCAATCCACTGGTGCGGCACGACGCCGTACGTCAGGAAAAGGACGCCGAAAGCATAGGTGCTCGCAAGCATTGCTTCGCCCCAGGTGAAGGTCTGGCCCTTCTTCCGACGCTGGCCGTACGGAATGACGGCGAGCGTCAAGAGTACGGCTGCCACGAAGGACACAATGAACGCCTGGTTGACACCAGGCCACTTCAAGACATCGATTGCGATCATCGTTGGTGGTGAGTCCTCTGAGTTGCTTTCGTACTGCGGGGGTATTTAATTTTCGGTCGAGCTGCCGGTGGCAGATCTCTCGTGATTTCAATCGCCCAGTGTACTCATGGCTTGGCGACGAACGAAGTCTCGCACGCAAGTGTGACGCGCGCGCCAGGTTGTGCGAAAGTGCATGAACGTTCCGTTGAAATGTCGGAGTGCCGATCAAGGCAGCGTGACGGGTTCGAGCAAAATTGTCACCGTCTAAGATTCACGCGACCGCGCGTTCACCATCTATCCTTTGACAAGTGACTGAGATCCCCGAACACCTCCTGAAGCGGTCGCGCGAACGGCGCTCCGCAATCGGCCAGGGTGGCGACGACGCCTCCGCCGCGACAACGCCTGGTGGGGCCGTCGAAAAGGCTGCAACCGCAACTCCTGCCGCTGCAGCTCCGCCTCCAAGTGGCCCTGCTGGGCGCACCGCCGCTGTCGAGCCCTCGGCTCCGCAGCCGCCGAAACCTGACCCGCATTACGTCACTGCCTATAAGCAGCGGCGCAAGGTGCCGTTTTGGGCAATGGCGACGCTGTCGCTGATGCCTGTGTGGGGCTTTATGTACGTGCGAGCATTGACTGACGGCGGCGAGGTCTCGGCCGGACCAATCGGCGAAGGCGCAGAGGTCTACAACAACTGTGCCGGTTGCCACGGCGCAGGCGGTGGCGGCGGTGTGGGCTATGCGTTCGCAGAGGGCGAAGTCCTCAAGACCTTCCCAAACATCGAAGACCAGATCCGCTACGTCTACTACGGCACCGAGCAGTACAACATCGCTGGTGTCGACGTGTACGGCAATCCGGAGCGCGAAGGCGGAGCCCACCAAACAGGTGTCAGGGGTGTCATGCCGGGCTTCGGTGGCCAGCTCAGCGAAGAAGAGATCGTCGCTGTCATCTGCCACGAGCGCTACACACTCGGCGGCGCCGACCCCATCAGTGAAGAATACGAAACCGAATTCGAGACGTGGTGCTCAGAAGAATCGGTGCTGTTCGAAGAGGTCGCAACCGGTGCGGTCGTTCTTGCCTCCGACGATGCAATCGAGCCGGTCCCGGTCGGTGAATCGATGATCGAAGTCACACCGATCGGCTCAGCACCGATCCCTGGCCGCAGCTAATCGAGCTGACGCATCGTCGTCGGCCAGCACACATCCTTTCTGAACAGACTGACCTTCGTGCCAAGCCCGACGACAGCCATCTCGACTGATGTCCTCGTCGTCGGCGGCGGTCCGAGCGGATCGAGCATCGCTGCACGGTTAGCTCGTGCCGGTCACCACGTCACTGTCGTCGAGAAGCGCAGCGGTCCGCGCCACAAGGCGTGCGGCGACATCCTGTCGCCACGGGCGGTCGCCGAACTCTCCGGCATCCAAGTTGACCCGACGCAGATCGGCGGACACCTTGTGCAGGGCGTCCGGTTGACGCACGGCCGCCACGCCGTCGAATCGCCGTGGCCAGAACATCCCGACTTCCCGCAACACGGCATCGTGATACGCCGCGATCGCCTCGATGAGCATCTGCGTGATCGTGCCGTTACTGCAGGCGCCACTGTGTTGATGGGCCATGAGGCCGTCTCACCAATTGCCGAGCGTGGATTTGTTCGTGGTGCCACGGTCCAACTTGTCAGCGACGGGGGTGACGTCACCGGGACTCGCGACATCCACGCCAGATTCATCGTGGTCGCCGACGGGGCAAACAGCCGGTTCGGGCGTGGCCTCGGTACCAGCCGCCAACGCAAGTGGCCTTACGCGATTGCTGCCCGCACCTACTTTGCGTCGCCACGCACACGCGAAACCTGGGTAGAGACTTCACTCGGTCTCTCGGACCCGAACGGCCAGCCTGTGGCGGGATACGGCTGGATTGCACCGATGGGCGACGGCAACGTGAACGTTGGCGTGGGCGTATTGTCGAGCCACCGGAATATTAAGAGCCTGAACACGCTGAAGCTCCTGACGTCCTTTAGCGCGTCGATCGCGGACAACTGGGGAATCGATCCCGACGCCGGGCTCAAGGCGCCAACCCGATTGCGGCTTCCACTGGGTGGCTCTGTGGCACCCAAGATGGGTCCAACCTTCCTCGTCGTCGGAGACGCCGCCGGCGCCGCTAATCCGTTTAACGGCGACGGCCTCGAGGCAGCCTTCTTGGGTGGCCGACTGGCGGCCGATGTCCTCAACGAGGCCTTGACCACTGGCAATTCGACCTCGCTCCAGCGCTACCCGGTCCTGCTCGATGAGGAACTCGGTCGATATCGCAAAGTCGGGCGCCTCTCTGCTCGTTTCCTCGGCCGTCCCGCGATTCTGAAGCCAGCACTGCGCGTGGCCTCACGCAGCGACGCTGCAATGGGTGCCGTCTTACGGATCGCCACGAACGAGATGCGCAACGACACCAGCGCCGGTGGCGCCGAACGCGCCTACCGCG
>CALAHA010000141.1 GCA_937891565.1 uncultured Ilumatobacter sp.
ATGGCCGGCAAACCCGGCAAAGGCAAGGGAGGCAAGGGAGCCAAGGGAGCCAAGGGAGGCAAGGGAGCCAAGGGAGCCAAGGGCGGTCAGAAGATGCCCAAGGGTCTGCCCCTCGGATTCGATCCGGCAGCGAGCGGTTTCCAGATTCCAGGCCTCCCCGGCACCCCAGGGATGCCTGGAATGCCCGGTCTCCCACGTTGACTTCGTCGAGGCAGCTGTGGGATGTGATCCTTGTCCCGCGTGGGAAGGCGGCCTGGTGCCGTTAGTCTTTCGACGTTCTCAATTTCTCGAACACGTACTCTGGAGTGACGATTAAAGATGGCAGTCAAGCTGCGGCTCACACGTATTGGCAAGAAGAAGCAACCGCAGTATCGCATTGTGGCAGCTGACTCCCGTTCGCCTCGCGACGGTCGGTTTATCGAGATCCTGGGTCATTACGACCCGCGTCAGGATCCGTCCGGCCTCACACTCGACAACGACAGGGCTGTTGCCTGGCTGAAGGAAGGCGCACAGCCGACCGAGCGCGTTGCCAAGCTCCTCAAGGTCTCTGGCGCCGCCGAGCAGTTCGAAGCCGAGAAGGCAGCCAAGTGAGCGATCTCGCTCCCACAGCTGTCGCAGTTCTCGAGCACATCGTCCGCTCCATTGTTGATGATCCCGACGCCGTCACCGTTGAGGTCGACGAGTCGGGCAGCCGCCCCGCGTTGAATGTGCGTGTCGGCGACGGCGACCTCGGTCGCGTCATCGGCCGTCGTGGCCGCACCGCTGCCAGCATCCGCACCGTCACTCGTGCAGCTGCCAGCAAAGACGATGTCGAACTCGACATCGAATTCCTCGACTGACCAGGCTGGAGGCCGCGATGGCCCGATCCACCCCCATCCCTGACGGCTTCCTTGAAGTCGGTCACGTTCGGCGCGCCCACGGGCTGCGCGGTGACGTCTTCGTACAGTTGGTGACCGACCGTACCGAACGACTTGACGTGGGCTCGACGTTGGCCACGGCCAAGGGCGACCTCGTGGTCGGCGCAAGCAAGCTGCTTCCGAACGGCCGTTGGGTCGTAAAATTCGATCAGATCGCCGACCGAACGGCTGCCGAGACCTGGAGCAACGTGGCCGTCCATGCCGCACCAATCGCTGACGCGGATGCGCTCTGGTTCCACGACCTGATTGGTTCCAAAGTTGTCGAAATCGACGGCACCGAGCACGGTATGTGCTCCAATGTCCTGACCAACCCGGCATCAGACATCTTGGAACTCGACACGGGCCACCTCGTCCCGTCCACGTTCATCGTCAGTCGCATCGATGGTGTGGTCACGGTTGACACTCCCGACGGGCTCTTCGACCTTTTGGACAAGTGATGTCGGCGCTCCGGATCGACGTTTTCTCGCTGTTCCCCAAGCTCATCGACGATTTCTGCGCGGAGAGCCTGCTTGGCAAAGCGCAAGAGCGAAACCTGCTCGATCTGCGGACCCACGACATTCGTGAGCAGACCACCGATGTGCACGGCACGGTTGATGACAGCCCCTTTGGTGGCGGTGCCGGCATGGTGATGAAGGCCGGGCCAATTTTCGATGCTGTCGAAGCTGCTGATCCGCCTCGTCCGCTGTTGCTGTTGAGCCCAGGTGGCCGCCGGTTCGATCAGGCAATGGCCTTCGAATTTGCTGAGCTTGCCGAGACCTCGGGCGGTTTCAGCCTGCTGTGTGGCCGGTATGAGGGCATCGACCACCGTGTCCGGCAGCACCTTTGTGACGGCGAAGTGAGCGTCGGTGACGTCGTACTCAGCGGGGGAGAGGTCGCGGCGTGCCTCATTATTGAGGCGGTCACCCGGCTGCGTGACGGAGCGATGGGTAATGCCGCGAGCCCGATCACTGAGAGCTTTGGTGCGTCGGGATTGCTCGAAGAACCCCAGTTCACACGGCCTGCAGAGTTTCGTGACTGGGGTGTACCCGACATTCTGCGCGGGGGGAATCACGGCAAGATCGAACAGTGGCGCCGGGCACAGCGGCTCCACCGAACGCTGCGCGACCGCCCTGACCTGGTGGAAGCCGAACTGTCGGCTGCCGACCAGAAATTGTTGGACACGTTCCCGCCTGTCCCATATTCCTGATTCGCCCGTATCATCTACTCGCCCTGTCAGCGCGGGTCCGCGCTGGCATCACACTCTCGACTCGATTCACTTGGACGTAACGCCATGAAAGCCACCGACATCATCGACAACGATTCGCTCCGGACCGACATTCCGGAGTTCCAGGCGGGCGACGAACTTAAAGTTCACGTCCGCGTGGTCGAGGGCGGCAAAGAGCGCATCCAGGTCTTCCAGGGTGACGTCATTGCCATCCAGGGCGGCGGGCTGCAAGAGACCTATACGGTCCGCAAACTCAGCTACGGAGTCGGAGTCGAGCGCACCTTCCCGATGCACACGCCGACCGTCTCGAAAATCGAAGTAATGAAGCGCGGCGACGTGCGTCGTGCGAAGCTTTACTACTTGCGGGATCGCAAGGGCAAGGCTGCCAAGATCCGCGAGAAGCGCACTTTCTGATGCGCTGGCCGGCGTTCTGCCGGCCACCAATCGAACGGTCGCATTGAGCGAACGTTCCCCTCGGGCTGACCGCCCCAGCAAAACTCTACTGCTGGAGGAACGCGCCCATGGGCACAGCCAAGCCATCACACGAACCCGATCTGCGTAATCGAGCCCGAGGCCAGTGGGGTGAGAACCTTGCTGCTCGCCACTACGAGCGGCTCGGCTGTCCGGTGATCGATCGCAACTGGCGATCACCGACTGGCGAACTCGACCTCGTTGTCCTCGACGGCGACGTGCACGTCTTTTGCGAGGTGAAGACCCGTGCCTCTGACCTGTACGGGCCAGCCGCTGCTGCAGTGACGGTCGCGAAACAGCGCCGCATTCGCCAGCTCGGCGTCGAGTGGCTACGAGCCCACAACCTCGGCCACAAGCCTGTCCGTTTCGACGTCGCTGCCGTCACCGGCAATCAAGTCGAACTGATCACCAACGCGTTCTGATTGACGACCGTCCGGCCTGGTCAGCCCAAGAACGCCCAGCTGAGTAAGCCAATGGCTACAGCGAGGCAAACGACAACGAGGGCGTAGTCGAACGGCTTGGCGTTGTACGGGCGGTTCGGATCGAATCCCACACCTTCAGTATTGCGGCCTTCGAAGCTGAACCGCACCGCAGCAATGAGCGCGCCAGCTCAAGTGTGACCGATACACCACGGAACGATCACACATTCACAACCGGAGTTTCCGTAGCCTTGGAGGCTTCGTGGCCCGACGAGACAGGCGGGCAGGAACCCCCACCCCCAGTTTTCCAGGAGCCTCGCTTTGACCTCTACTACTCTCGATCAACCGACGCGCGCCAGCATGCGGAGCCGCTTCCACGACGTATGGCTGTCGAACCCCAAAGCCGACCTACTGTCGGGCCTCGTCGTCGCACTCGCGTTGATTCCTGAGGCAATCTCGTTCTCCATTATCGCCGGCGTCGACCCCAAGGTGGGGCTCTACGCATCGTTCTCGATCGCCATCATCATCTCGATGGTCGGTGGGCGCGCCGGCATGATCTCGGCTGCCACTGGCGCCATGGCACTGGTCATTGTCCCGCTCGTTGAGGACTATGGCGTGCAGTACCTGTTCGCAGCAACCGTGCTCGCCGGTGCGCTGCAAGTTGTCTTCGGTTGGCTTGGAGTCGGCAACCTGATGCGATTCGTGCCACGTACGGTGATGCTTGGCTTCGTCAACGCTTTGGCGATCCTGATCTTCCTCGCTCAAATCCCCCACATCATTCTCGAAGACGGTGACAAGGATCAGCTCCCGTTGAACCTTGCGTTCATCGTTGCTGGTCTCGCCATCATTTACGGCCTGCCCCGGATCACCAAGCTGGTACCGTCGCCGCTCGTCGCGATCAGCGTCCTCGCTGCCGGCGCCATCTATTTCGACTGGTCGCTGCCGACCGTCGGCGACATGGGCGCACTGCCCAACTCGCTGCCGGGCTTTGGTCTGCCTGACATCCCCTACACGTGGGAAACGCTCAGCATCATCTTCCCGTTCTCGCTGACGCTCGCGTTCGTCGGTCTCCTCGAGTCTCTGCTCACCGCGCAACTGCTCGACGACCTCACCGACACCGACTCCGACAAGAACCAGGAGTCGCGCGGCCAGGGAATCGCCAACGTCTTCACCGGTTTCTTCGGTGGCATGGCCGGCTGCGCCATGATTGGCCAGTCGATGATCAACTACCGCTCGGGCGGTCGCACCCGGCTATCGACGCTCGCTTCGGGTGTGTTCCTGCTGATTCTGATCATGGTGCTCGGCGACCTCGTCGCTCAGATCCCGATGGCAGCCCTTGTCGCCGTGATGATCATGGTGGCGATCGGTACGTTCAACTGGAAGAGCATCATGCCAAAGACGACGCAGTCGATGCCGAAATCTGAGACCGTGGTCATGGCTGGCACGGTCATTGTGGTTGTCGTTACCCACAACCTCGCCTACGGCGTCGCTGCGGGTGTGTTGCTGTCAGCGGTCGTCTTTGTTCGCAAGGTCAGCCACGTTGTCAGCGTCACGAGCGTGCTCGACCCCGACAACCACGAGCGGCTCTACGCCGTCAGCGGTCAGCTGTTCTTTGCCTCGACGAACGACCTTGTACACCAGTTTGACTATGACGCCGTCAAGGTTGACCGTGTCGAGATCGACTGCACGGACGCCCGCATCTGGGATACATCAGCGGTCGTTGCTTTGAACGCAGTGGTCGCCAAGTTCGCCGAACGCGGGATCGACGCACATCTGGTCGGAATGAATCCGCACGCCGCCGATCTGCACACGAGGACCAAGGAAATCGTCTCTTCAGATCACTGACCGGTCGAGATGACCAGTCCCCGCTGTGTCGGGTTCGTAGGGTGGGCGTTGTGTTGAGTCGTTTGGTGCGGTGCACCATTGCTATGGGTGCGCTGGTGACGTTTCTTGCTGCACCGAGTGCGGCAGCGGCGCCACCTCCGCCCGACAATCCGATTCCCGAAGACGTCGGCTCGGGTCTCATCTCCATTCCTCCGGGCTGCGTCGTTCCTGGCGCAGCCGATGTGGCATTCGTGGGCACCGCAGTTGCCAAAGACTTCGAGAAGGTTCGCTTCGAAATCATCCAGCTGCGCGCCGGTTCGGCAAGCGGCTATGCGATCGACGGCTTGATCGACGTGCTGTATCTCGAGGACGCAAAGTTCCTCGATGTCGATGAGGAATACCTCGTGGGCGCCCGATTCGACCCCGAGCTGGGTGGCTTGTTCTCGAACGTGCGAGCCCCAGAGCCGCTCTTCGGCGGCAACGACGTGATCGGCTTGAATGACACCGATGTCGAGTGCCCGGTGATCGATGACCCGGTGCGCACGTTGCAGCCGAACGGCGAGAGTGTCGACTCTGGCGTGGTCACGCCGCTCTTCCGTGACAAGCGCTTGCTGCTCGCCACACTCGGCGTGCCGGTCGCAATCGCCTTTGCGGTCGTTATCGGTCTTGTCTTACTCCGCAACGTGTGGGGCCTGGTCATCAAGGGCATCTTCGAACTTGGTCGTGCCGCAGTCACGCCCGCACCGGACCACACATCGGTTCGAGTGCGCGAGCATCGCACCGACGTCGAAGAGGATGAGTTCTCCCGATCTCCCACGTAGCGAGACAAGTCCCAGTCCGCCAACTCTGTGACAGGCAGTGTGTACGTTCACAGGTGTGATCGAGTCGGTGAAAGCAGTGGCCTACGGGCGTGCAGCGTCGGAGGCGTTGGCGGCCGCGGTCGCCAGCGCTAAGGCCGCCGGTCCGCTCGTGCCGGTCACGGTCGTCGTGCCATCCAACTTTGTTGGCCTGTCGGCGCGCCGGCTGCTCGGGTCAGGAGCACTCGAGCATGGGGGTAAGCGAGGCGTGGCGAACGTCTCGTTCGTGACACCATTCCGTCTCACCGAAATGGCGGCGGCCGACCTGCTGCTCGAGCAGCAACCGATCACCAACCCGGTGCTCGGTGCTGCGGTCCGTCAGGTGCTCTCCGAAGACCCCGACGTGTACCGGCCCGTCGCCCAGCACGAAGCCACCGAGGCGGCGCTCGCAGCGCTCTTTGCCGAATTGTCGAATGTCGATGAAGCTGGCCTCGAGTCGATCTCTGAAGAGGGCTCTACTGCAGCGCTGCTCGCGGTCAAGTTCTACCGGCGCATCGCTGCGCAGCTCGATGGGTTCCACACGGAGCGCGACCTAGCAACCGCTGCCGCTGACCGGCCTGATCTTGCTGATCGGCTGAGCTCGTTCGGTCACCTCATTTGGTATCTCCCAGCCCCGGTCACGCCGGCAATCGGCCGATTCATTGGCGAGGCGTTGCGCGCCGCCACATCTTCGTCGGTCATTGTCGGGGTTTCGGGCGCCCCACGAGCCGACGAGCCGACGTGGCGGGCGTGTGAAGCGGCACTCGTCGGACGCCACGCTTTGTCTGTGCCGGTCGCGCACGGCGACTCGATCATTTCAGTCAGCGATGCTGCAGAGGAGATTCGAGAAGTGTGCAGCCGCGTCATCGGGCTCGTTGCCGATGGGGTGCGGCTCGACCGCATCGGTGTGTTCTTCCCGGCGCCGGATCCGTACCTGCGGATCATCGAGCAGCAGTTCGGTGCTGCGGGGATTCCGGCGAACGGCCCCGACCCGCGGCGGCTCGCCGACTCGGTTGCGGGTCGAACGCTGCTCGGTGGGCTGGCGCTGTCAGAACAGCGTTGGCGACGTGACCGAGTGATGTCAGTCATCAGCGGCGGCCCGCTGCGTTTTGACGGGGCGTCGGTCCGGCCCGGTGACTGGGACCAACTCTCGCGTGATGCCGGTGTCGTGATTGACCATGCCGACTGGCGACGCAAGATCGAATATGACGAGCAGCGCACAGCGGAGCGGATCGCCAAGCTCGAAGGGGGAGCGCAGTCCGACTCGGTGGCGTATCAGCTCCAGCGGCTGAACGACCGAGTTGCCGACGGCAAACGGTTGACGGCGTTCGTCGACGGGCTGCACGCGATGGTCCGCGCTGTCGAGCAGGCCACGACGTGGCCGACCAAGTGCGCCGCAGCCACTGCACTGTTGCAGTCGCTGCTGGGTGAAGAGCGCCAACACACATCGTGGCCGGATCACGAACAGGAGTCGTTTGCTCGGGTCGAGGATGCGCTGGTGCGCTTGGCTGCTCTTGACGCCATCGAGCCGACGCCGAGTCACGGTGTGTTCCAACGTGCCCTGCGGACCGAACTCGACGTCGCTCGAGGGCGTCATGGCAGGTTCGGAGAGGGTGTCGTTTTTGGCCCGATCGGCACCGCTATTGGCTATGACCTCGATGCGGTGTTCGTGGTCGGCTGTTCCGAAGGGCTGCTCCCAATGCCGCGCCGCGACGACGCAATTTTGCCCGACGCTGTCCGAACCAAATCGCTCGACCAGCTGGAGTCGCGAGCCGAACGGCTCCATCATCAGCATCGAGCATTCCTCGCTGTGTTGGCGGCTGCACCGGCTGGGCGGCGAACCCTGACATTCCCTCGTGGTGACTTACGATCAAATCGGCGGGCACTGCCATCGCGCTGGCTGCTCGATACGGCCTCTGCGCTGGCTGGCCGAGTGGTTCATGCCACTGACTTCGGTGAACTCGAACTCGTTGACACCGTGGGGTCGTTTGCCTCAGGCATCACCGCAGCTGCACACGCCGGGTCGCTCGACGAACGCGACCTTGTTGCGGTGGGCAACGACGCAGCTGCTGGTATCGCGATCCTCGACCATGAGCTGGCGGTACTCGTTGGTAACGGATGGAACATGCAGACAGCGCGGGCGAGTTCCGACTTCACCGAGTTCGACGGCAACCTGTCGGCTCGCGTGGGAGCCGAGGTGTTCCCGCTGCCCGGCATTGGCGATCGGGCATTGTCGCCGTCTCGGCTCGAGACCTGGGCGAGCTGCGGGTTCCGCTATTTCCTTAATTACGTCCTCGAAGTCAGTGACCGTGACGACCCCGAACGAACCGACGAGATCTCGGCGCTCGATCGCGGCTCGCTGATCCACTCGACGCTCGAACAATTCATTGGCGAAGCACTCCGAGATGGTGCGCCGTCGCCCCAGCAGGCATGGTCGCCTGAAGCGCGCGCCCGGCTGCACGTCATTGCCGACGACCAATGTCTGGAGTACGAATCAACCGGGCGAACCGGTCGCCGAGTCAACTGGCGTGTTCGCCGCGATGACCTCCACGACCTGCTCGACGCGTTCTTGCTCGCTGACAACGAGTTCCGCCGTAGCCATCTGGCGACGCCTGTCGATGTCGAACTCGACCTTGGCGTCCGGAGCGGCGATGTTGTGCCCATTACGTTGCCCGACGGTTCCTCGATCACGCTGCGCGGCATGATCGACCGCGTCGACACCACCGCCGATGGGCGGGTGTTGGTCAACGACTACAAGTCAGGAAAGGGAAAGAAATACGACGGCCTCGACGACGATCCGTTCATCGACGGAACGACACTACAGCTCGGCATGTATGCCGAAGGCGCAATGCAAGCCACCGGGAAGTCTGAGGCAGCGGCGCACTACTGGTTGGTCGAGCGCGATGGCGAGCAACGGCTTGGATACGCATGGACCGACGAGAAGCGTGAGCGTTTCCACGAGGTCTTGACCGCAATCACGTCCGGCATTGCCAATGGCGTCTTCGCCGCTTCGCCCGGGGAGTGGGATTCCTGGCGGCTGACCAACGCCAACTGTGGGTACTGCGACTTCGACAGTGTGTGCGTCCGCGACCGCGGTGACCATGCAGAGGCAAAGGCGGACGCCCCCGAGTTGGCGGTGCGTGTGGCGCTGTCACCGAAACCCAAAGCCGACGGAAACAGCCCAGGAGGCGCAGCATGACCATGCTGTTGAGCGACCAACCGGCCCGAGAGCTGATCAGCTCGACTGGGCTCGACCAGACACTTTTTGTCCAGGCTGGAGCGGGAACGGGTAAGACGACCCAGCTCGTCAGCAGGATTGTCAATACGGTCCTGAACAACGACGTGAGGCTCTCCGAGATCGTCGCGATCACGTTTACCGAGGCAGCGGCGAGCGAGCTCCGGGCCCGAATCCGGGTCGAGTTCGAGAAGCTGGCGCACACTCAAGATCCAACGCACCGAGAGCGAGCCGAACAGGCCATTGCCGATACTGATCTTGCAGCGGTGTCGACGGTCCACGGCTTCGCCAGCCGCATTCTTGGCGAGTTCTCCGTGGCTGCTGGCCTTCCGCCGCGGATCAGCGTGCTCGACGAGGTGGCCTCGCAGCTCGCGAACGAGCAACGGTGGGATCGATTCGTCGATCTCCTCAACAACGAGCCCGAGCTAGAAGAGCTGATGTATCGGGCAGCACTGCTCGACTTCCCGCTCAGCCCGGCCTTCCATGGACAGGCGTCCTTCAAGGACGTCGCTCACAACTTCGCGCAAAACTGGGACCGACTCGATGATCTCCTCGACCAGCCGCTGGGGGCTGCCCTTGCTCCGATCGACTTTGCCCCGTTTCGGGAAGCCGTTCGCGCAGTGTCGACGCTGCTCGACGATTGCCTCGACCCGGGCGACCTGCTTGCTGAACACCTCCGCACGATCCTGCCGGAAATGCAAGCAGTGGTGGCCATCGACGATTCGCATCGGGCTCTCCGACGAATGCAGGCGCTCCACCGTCGGGGCAGGTCGGCGAAAGGCCGACGCATCATTTGGGGCCGCGGAACGGGCGGCATCAAGAAGAACTGGGGCGTCGACCCGAAAGACATCAAAGACATCATCGATGAAGCGAACGACGCTCTCAGCCTCGTGCTCGACAAGGTCAGCGAGGGAGTTCTCGATCAGTTGATGCGACTGACCGCTCGCGAAGTTCGACAGGCTGCCAACGAGCGGAAGTCGAATGGCGGGCTCGAATTTCACGACCTCCTCGTCATCGCGCGGCAGGTGCTGCGCGACAGCGCCGAGGTGCGCAAGGTGCTCCACGAGCGTTACCGCCACGTCCTGCTTGACGAGTTCCAAGATACTGACCCGATCCAGATCGAGCTGGCGTCGCTGATCGCTGCTACTCCTGCTGTGCGGCAGCCGCAGCGATGGAGCGACCACTCCGTTGCCGGTGGGCGACTGTTCTTTGTTGGCGACCCGAAGCAGTCGATCTATCGATTTCGTCGTGCCGATATCAAGCTCTTTCTTGAGGCCCGCGACACATTCGGCGCCGCAAGCTCGGGTGCGGTTCGGCTCGACACGAACTTTCGCACGGTGCCGCCAATTATCGACTGGATCAATGGCCTGTTCGCCGATGCGATGCCTGCCGAGATCGCCGACGCCCAGCCGAAGTACGAATCGCTCCACGCAGGCCGCAGTGTTGATTCCGGCGCCGATCATCGACCCGTGGTGCTTGGCGGCGAGCATCCGGATCCGAAGGTCAAGGCGGGCGAGTTGCGTCTTGCCGAAGCGACCGACGTCGCCGGAATCGTGGCTGCGATTCGGGTTGCGCCCGATCAGTGGCCGGTGTTCGACCAACGGGACCAGCGGTGGCGGCCCGCTCGCCTCAGCGACATCACGATCCTGATTCCGACTCGGACGTCGCTGCCGTTCCTGCGCGATGCATTGTCGGGGCACGACATTCCATCGCGCCTGGCCACGGGAACGTTGGTCTATGACACACAAGAAATCCGTGACACGCTGGCTGTCCTGCGCGCTGTCGACGACCCGAACGACACGCTGAGCCTCATCGCTGCATTGCGGTCGCCGCTCTATGGATGCTCTGACGTCGACTTGTACGTGTACCACCAGGCCCATCATCGATGGAGCCTGCGCAATGCTGTCCCTGAGGGGTTCGACGAACAACACCCAGTCGTCGCGGCGCTCGCGCACCTTCGCACGATGTGGGAACAACGCTGGTGGACCGGCCCGGCATCGATGCTCGAACGCGTGCTGCGGGAACGTCGGGGCTTTCTCTTGGGCTACGGAACCGAACGGCCCGCCGAAGTCTGGCGCCGTCTACGGTTCCTGGTCGATCAGGCGCGGGCGTTCGAAGAGTCGAACGGCGGCGGGTTGCGGGCGTTCCTCGACTGGGCGGCGCTGCAGTCGTCTGAAGGCTCACGAGTCCACGAACCAATGTTGCCCGAGACCGATGACGAGGCCGTGCAGATCATCACCGTGCACGGATCGAAGGGGCTCGAATTCCCGATCACCATCCTGTCCGGTATGACAACGGCAGCCAAGGGAAAGCAGAACGGCGTCAGCGTGCTGTGGGCAGATACCGGCCCTCCCGCCATCAAGCTACGGGCCGGCGTCGCCACGGCCGAACACACCACGCGCGCTGATCTCGAAGAAGAAATGGACGCTCACGAAAAGCTCCGGTTGCTCTATGTCGCAACGACCCGAGCACGTGACCATCTCATTGTGTCCGGTCATCACAAGGCCAGTGGCAATGCCGAGGCGACGTACGCAACTCGACTGGCAATGTTCGCAGCAGCGAACCCTGAGCTCTGTCGATCGTTCTCTGCGGCTCCGATTGGCACGCGTGCTGATCTCAATGTCGGCACCCAGAACGAGGTCCCAGCTGTCGCTGCTGGTCAGGCTGGCGAGTCGATGGCAGAACGCAATCGATGGATCGCCACGCGCCGCGGCCTACTGGCTCCGTTCTTGACCCCGACGGCGATGTCGGCAACGGCGATTGCTCGCACGGTTGATGCAGCAATGGCCGACAGCGACGACGACGCAGCGTTGGCCACCGACGAGTCGTCGGGCCCGACGATTGTTCGCAAGAAGGGTCGGGCCGGTTCGGCAATCGGGAGTGCTGTCCACGCAACACTCGAGTTTGTCGACTTCGACGAGCCAGGCGACCTCGATGCGCTCGTCCAACGCCAGTGCGAGCTGCACGCCATTGCCGACTACGTCGACACCGTCGGAGCTTTGGTCCGTTCGGCGCTCAACTCTGACGCAGTGGCACTCGCGCGGACGAACACGGCATTCCGAGAGCTATACGTTGGCGCGTCGTTGGGTGACGTCATGATTGAGGGGTATGTCGACCTGCTGGTCCAGACGCCTGACGGTCTCGTGATCATTGACTACAAGACCGACAGCGCCTCGTCGCCGGCCGAGATCGACGCCAAGCTCGCGGCGTACGAACTGCAGGGCGCGGCCTATGCCGTGGCTCTCGAAGAATCCACTGGTCTCAACGTCGTTGACTGCCGCTTCGTCTTCTGTAAAGCGAGCGGGGCTATCGAGCGTTCGGTTGTTGATCTGGCTGGCGCGAAGCAGCGGGTCCGCGACACGGTGGCTGCTGGGCTTCAGCCAGCCCCTGGCTCGGCATCGGGTGCAGCGGTCTCGATCGACACGATCATGCAACCGAGTTTGTTCAGCGACTGACGAGCTGCCGCTTCGGCACCTGCCGCTGCCCCGAAGGTCGCCGTGCACTATCTGGCTTGGTTCCGAGGTTGCGGCCCGCGACGCAACGAACAGGCGCATGTCGTCAGCAGCGCGTGCAGGCGCGAAGACGCCTGGTCCTGCTCGGGCCGACTCGGGGTCGAATTGCAGCAGCACTGGTTGTATGCCTCGACGACGCGGTCTTGGAGCCCGGCGGCAATTCCGAGGCGAAACGGGGTGAGCGGCCCGTGGCGTCCAGCGGCCTCGGCAATGACGCCGAGAAGAAGGCAATGTGGGACATCAGCAGTTACTGAGGCCAGAACGTGCTCGAGGTCAGCCCAGCGCGCATAGTGGCTGAGCCCAGAGTGGATATCGATGAGCTCGTAGCCCCGGTCGATCGAGTCGAGTTGGACTGTTACTCCATACGCCGGCACCGGAACGGTTGCGACGATCGGCAGGGCTGTTTCGTCCACGGCTTGTTTGTAGCCGGTCGCATACGGTGTCTTGTATGACGATCCGACGGGCAGAGCAGCCCGACTTCCGCAATCTGTGCATCACGGCGATGCGAGCCTTCGCCGACGACCCAGTCATGCGATGGCTCTACCCAGACGACGACGACTATTTCCTTCCGAATGGTGCCGTGTTCGAAAACTCGATGACCAACTGGTTGGCCAACCAGCAGCCGTGGTGCACCGATGATGCTGCGGCTCTGGCCATTTGGTTTCCACCGGTCGAGCCGGGGGCGCCGGAGCTGGAGTGGACCGACACCGGCCCGCCACCGAGCGAAGATCGGCTCGCTCGCTTCGCACTGATTGGCCCGGTCATGGCCGAGAACAGACCCGCCGAGCCGCACTGGTATCTCCAACTCCTTGCCACCCACCCCGACTGGCAGCGAAACGGCCTCGGAGCGCAACTGATGCAGGTGGTTTTCGAACAAGCAGACGAACAGGGCGTTCCTTGTTATCTCGAAACCGAACGACTCGAACTCGTTGCTTACTACCGAAGGTTTGGTTTCGACGTGCGCAGCGAATGGGTCGTCGATCCTGAGGCAACCCTCGGTGAGGTCGGCCCGAAGATGTGGGGCATGTACCGCCCAACGCCCTGACATCGTCCGACGCGGCTCGCCCAACCCTTCCCAAATGGAGATCATTTCTCCCACTCAGTAGTGAGAAATGATCTCTATTTCGGAACGAGTCCCCGCCGCGGCTGAAACTGGGATCGTTGCGATGCGCCACACGAGAGAGATGATCTCTATTTCGGAAGATGGGGTCAGGCGATGGCGGCTTGGGCGCGGGCTCGGAGGTCGGACACGGCGTGCTTGAGACCTTCCGGATCGCGATACAGCGCGCTGCCAGCGATGAGGATGTTCGCTCCGGCCGCTGCAGCACCCGCGATCGTGGTGGGGCTGATGCCACCGTCCACTTCGAGTTCAATCTCGTCGCCGCGGCCTGAGTCGTCGATCATCTTGCGAACCGCGGCGATTTTTGGTTCCATTGTTGAGATGTAGGCCTGGCCACCAAAGCCGGGGTTGACCGTCATCACCAGGACAAGGTCGACGAGGTCGAGAACATGTTCGATGGCGCTGACAGGCGTCGCTGGGTTGAGGGCGACTGCAGCGTTGGCACCCAATTCGTTGATGTTGGCGAGTGTGCGATGCAAGTGTGTGCACGCTTCGACGTGCACGATCAGTCGTGAGCAACCGGCATCGATGTACTGCTTGGCCATCACGTCGGGCGTATAGACCATCATGTGCGCCTCGAATGGCACGTTGCAATGTTGACGAGCCGACTTGATGATGTCGGGGCCGAAGGTGAGGTTCGGGACGAACTGTCCGTCCATTACGTCCCACTGGATCAGATCGACCCCAGCGGCTTCGAGATCAGCGACTTCCTGACCCAGCTTTGAGAAGTCGGCGGGGAGGACGGAGGGAGCAATCTGAATTGGGCGTGCCACGTTGGCCAAAGTTAGTCGCGGCCGCTGCCTGGGCTGAAAAGCTGCGTGTCGCCGTCAGTCGTACGACGAGTTGACGTCGTTCCACATTTCGTCGTCGTTGTCCCACGCGTCGTTGCGTTTGGTCGATGTGGCCTGCCAGTTCTCGGCTTCGGCCTTCGTGTCGTAGGGCCCGAGAGTTTGGTCGCCGGGCCCACGATTGTCAGCCCGAACTGCAATCTTTTTGTCGAGATCCCAGTACCAGTCGGTGTCTTTGGTTTCGACGACGCGTGTGTTGATTTTTCGTTCTGGCATGCGCCCATTCTTTCACCATCTGGCGGTCCTCTTCCGACGCAGCGCAGAGTCGTCGTCGTACGCTGGAGGGATGCGTCTTACCGTGCGTCCAGATCGACTCGTTGCAGGTGGCGAGGCGATGGCACGCGATGACGATGGACGGGTCGTCTTCATTCGGGGTGCATTGCCCGGTGAATTGGTCGAGGTCGAAGTGTCGTTGGCCAAAAAAGACTTCGCCAAGGGCGCGGTCGCCGAAGTTATCGAGCCGTCGGATGACCGCATCGACCCGCAGTGTTATCACCGACGGATGGGATGCGGTGGGTGCGGTTGGATGCACATTGATCCGTATGCGCAGCTCGAAGCAAAGACCGAGATCGTCCGGGAGTCGCTGCGCCGTATCGGCCGGATTGATCCCGACGTTGTTGACGGCATTGTCGACATGGGTGCTTCAGGCGCACCGTTCCGTTACCGCACGACGATTCGTGTCGTTGGTGGGCCCGACGGCGGGCTCGGTTTTCGCGAAGAAGGCTCCGACACCGTGGTGTCGGTGAACAGCTGTGAAGTTGCCGTCCAGCAACTCTCGGACCTGCTGCCGCTATTGACAATCAAGCCTGGCGTCGAAGTAACGCTGCGCGCCTCGGTCGACACCGGAGGGATCACTGCCCGATGGGCCAAGCCGAAAGGCAAAGCTGGAACAGGCCTCGTCAGCGGGATCCCCGAGGACGTTCACATCGGTGACCGCGGGTTCTTGACCGAGGTTGTCGATGGCGTCACACTCCGAGTGTCGGCTGGCTCGTTCTTCCAGTCAGGCGTGGGCGCTGCTGAGATACTCGTTGATGCAGTTCGTCGAGCAGCCCCAGAAGCCGCAACAGCACAACATGCCGTCGACGCATATGGCGGTGTGGGCCTCTTTGCCGCGACGGTGTTGGCCGGCGCCTCCAAGGTCACGGTGCTCGAACAGTCGAAGTCGTCGTGCTTCGACGCGGAACACAACCTGGCCGGTCGCGATGCAGCGGTCATCCGCGGCGAAGTTGGCAATTGGGCGGCGTCCGACGAGCAACCAGTCGACCTCGTCATTGCCGACCCGGCCCGCCCCGGCCTTGGAAAGCCGGGGGTTGCTGCACTTGTCACGGCGTCGCCGGCACCCATCGTGCTGATCAACTGTGATCCGGTGTCGCTCGCACGCGACGTCATGCTGCTTGCCGAGCACGGCTATTACCCCGAACGCGTCGAGGTGCTCGACATCTTCCCGCAGACCCACCATGTTGAAACGGTGACGCGCTTCGTGGTCCGATGAGCCCCGGTGACACGCACGCTTCCGGGCCGTGGCCCGCTAAAAAGATTCTGACGCGGTTCATCCGCCCGACGCATCGCCCCGAAGAGATATTGTGAGGCAAGAATTCGTCGAGGCATCCGATGCCACAATCGTGGTGTCGATCAGCCGCTACGAGCAGTCTGCGCTCGCTGAGGCATACCGTCGCCACGCTGGTGCCGTCTACGGACTGGCCAAACGTCTGCTCAGTGACCATGCCCGCGCCGAAGAGATCGTGCAGGAGGTGTTCGTTCGGCTGTGGAACCAGCCCGAACGTTTTGATCCCGACCGTGGCACCCTGCGGAGCTTTCTCCTGGCCCAGACTCACGGCCGATCGGTCGACATGATCCGGTCCGATGTCGCCCGCCGGAGGCGCGAAGAACGTGAAAGCCTCGAGCAGGCCGAAGGTGGATATGACCTCGCACGCGAAGTGTGGGATATGGCGCTCGCAGGACACGTCCGTGAAGCACTTGAGGTTCTCACGCCGGGCGAGCGTGCCGCCATAGAATTGGCCTACTTCGGAGGCCGCACATACCGAGAAGCTGCTGAAGAACTCGGTGAGGCCGAAGGAACAGTGAAGAGTCGAATTCGAGTCGGGCTGAAACGCCTTCGACGCGAATTGTCGGCTGTGGGCATTGCGAAGGGAGCTGAATGAACATGTCTACCGAAATGAACGAGTCATCGAGAGACAACTACGACCTCGACGAGCTACTCGGGGCCTATGCGCTCGATGCGGTCTCACCGGAAGAGGCACAGCGGGTCGAGGACTATCTCATGATCAATCCAAAGGCTGTTGCTGAGGTTCGCGAGCACCGTGAGGTTGCGACGATGCTGGCCTTTACTGGCATGGACGCTCCCGAAGGTCTGTGGAACAGGATCGAACAAGATCTCGACGCACCTGCGCCGGCTCCCGGTCCGGAACTGGCAAAAGTGTTGGCGATCTCTGAGGCTCCGCGCAAGCGTCGTATCTTGACCGTTGCACCGTGGTTAGTTTCTGCCGCTGCCGCAGCGATCGTAGGTATCGCAGCGGTCGGGTTGGCTGACCGGGCGTCGGCACCAACGGACCCGCTGGCTGCGGCATACCAGGATGCAGATGGCGACCGTGACTCGGGCCGGGCCACGCTCGTTGCTGACGGCTCGACCGCACAAGCCACCGCCGTGATCGATCAAGATGGCCACGGTTTTATCCGTGCCGGAGCACTGCCATCTCTGCCAGATGGTATGACGTACCAGCTGTGGGGTGTCGTTGATACAGGCGGTGCCGAACCCGCCGTGATCTCGCTCGGCATCTTCGGCCCCAACCCGGAGCTCGAGACCTTCACAACCGACACCGCTGTCGTTGCGCTCGCGATCACTATCGAAGAGGCTCCTGGCGTCATC
Organism: uncultured Ilumatobacter sp.; assembly: GCA_937891565.1. Classification (GTDB taxonomy): domain Bacteria; phylum Actinomycetota; class Acidimicrobiia; order Acidimicrobiales; family Ilumatobacteraceae; genus Ilumatobacter_A. The sequence goes on from CALAHA010000141.1 coordinate 17,274, forward strand.
TCGAATGGCAATCCTGAGGGCATCTACGTCGGCGAAGTCAGCTGACGCGGTCGTCTCACCCGACCCGTTGTGCTGGGGCATAGCCTGCGGCTTGTGATGCAACCAAAGTTGTCCGTGCCTGTTGCCGATGCACTCGCCTCCGGGCGTGCCGTGGTGGCGCTCGAGTCAACGATTTTCTCCAACCTCGGCTTGCCATCTCCGGCGAATGCCGATGCATTACAGCGCTGCCTCGAAGCGATCGAGAGCCGCGGTGCAGTTCCGGCTGTGACTGCCGTCCTTGATGGCGTTGTACGGCTTGGGCTCGAATCAGACGAACACGAACGGATCCTCGGAAACGCCCGCAAGGCAGCCGAGCGTGATATCGCAGTTGCTGTCGGCCAGCGCTGGGAATTCGGGGCGACAACCGTCTCGGCTTCGGTGGCCATCGCTGCTGCAGCGGGCGTCACCGTCTTCGCCACGGGTGGCCTGGGCGGGGTACACCGCGGCGCCGAAGCAACGGGTGACGTGTCGGCGGACCTCGATGCGCTTGCTCACCATCGCATCGTGGCCGTCTCCGCCGGAGCGAAGGCGTTCCTCGACCTGCCACGCACGCTTGAGTACCTGGAAACAATGGGTGTGCCGGTCCTCGGCTGGCAACACGACTGGTTCCCGGCGTTCTACACCCGGTCGTCGGGTCTGGCGATCCCGCACAGAGTTGAGTCGGCTGATGAAGTCGCTCGGATCGCTGCATCGCTGACTCGTCCGCAGTCGGGGATGTTGCTCACTGTGCCGATCCCCGAAGCCGACGAACTCGATGCAAGCCATCTCGACGAGGTGCTGGCCGGAGCGCTCGCCGAGTGCGAAGCGCAAGGTGTCACTGGTGCAGCCATCACACCCTTTGTGCTCGGCCGAATCGGCGAGGCCACGGAGGGTCGCAGCATCCCGGCCAACCTTTCCCTTGCTGAGAACAACGCGAAGGTTGCGGCCGACGTGGCCGTAGCGATCGCCGCTCTTGGCGCGGGCTAACCCCCCTCCTGATCCCCTCTCGATCGACTCTCAGCGCCGGAGGCGCTGCTCGACGCGGTCAAGAAACATCAAACGCTCCGATTCGGAGCACCGATCAATGTTGTAGAGCGCAAGCCACGAAGTGCGACAGAGCGGATGGCACATAGCGCGCAGGCTGCGGGTGATCGTCCGCTTGCCGCCCTCACCCTCCACCATGTTGATGTGTTTTGGTGATCCGTGGGTCGTCACGGCAACGACCCTGCGAACGTTGCGGAGACGCGGTGCCAGGCGGTTCGCTCCCTCGGGGAGTTCCCAGGCGACGCCGCTCGCCCAGACACGGTCGAACCATCCCTTGAGCATCGCCGGCTGCCCCGACCACCATGTTGGATAGATGAGCACGAGGGTGTCGCACCACATGAGGTTCTCGGCATGGGATGTAATCGAGGGGTCGACCCCTGCATCGAGGTGTGTGGCGTGCTCGTCGGCGCTCAGTTCCGGAGTGAAGCCCTCGCCGTAGAGATCGGTGAGGCGCACCTCAGCACCCGAGGCATCAAGGCCGGCAACGACTCGATCGCGCGCTGCTGCAACGAACGACGTGGGGGAGGGATGGCAGTACACCACAAGGGCCCGCCGTGTCATCGCAGCTCCGTCATCGCAGGTTTGTCATTGACCGTTCGATGTGGGCAGCGAACTCGGCCCGTTGTCCGACAGTCGACGTGTCGATCGCGTACAGGCCGTGCCAGTGCGTCCGGACGCCGAACCCGCAGCTCAAACGGAGTGCTCGCATGATCGTGCGCCGGCCGTTGTCGTTGACCACCCGAACGATGGATTTGGGTGATCCGTATGTAGAGATCCCAATCAGATGGCGAACGTTGGTGAGGCCGGGCCGGACCTTGCCCGTCCGTTCGTCGAATGTAAATCCCACGCCAGGGACCATCACTCGTTCCATCCAGCCTTTCAAGATCGCGGGCAACCCACTCCACCAGGTCGGATAGACAAAGATCAGCGCATCGACATTGCGGACCAGGTCGGCGGATGTTTGCACGAGCGGATCGAGGATTGGTTGGTTGCCACGGTAGGCCTCCTGCTCAGCTTCACTCATTGCCGCCCGGAACCCGTCGGCGTAGAGGTCGATGATATCGACGCGGTGGCCAGCGGCCTGGAGACCATCGACGGCACGCTGGGCGAGCGCGTGGGCGTAGCTGTCCGCACGGGGGTGCGCGAGAACGACGGCGGCATGCACGGTGTCATTGTTGCTGACAGAGGCGCACAACTTTGCAATCAGCCGATGGCGACCTCGTCACGATCAGATCTCAATGTGAGAATCTGAGTGCCGGCGACGAAGAGGAGGAGGAAGCCGAACATCACGTTCGACACCCCTGGGCTGATGCCATCGGCGATAACTCCGCCAGCGATTGCCGACACGACGCCGCACCCGCCGGCGATGGCTGCGACCTTGAGGTCGACGTTGGCGTTGGACCGGTTGCGGAGGGTTCCCATGATCGAGGTCGGCACGATCACGGCGACCGATGTGCCCTTAGCGATCACGGGGACCATGCTGAAGAGCACCACCATCGCAGGCACCATGACGACGCCGCCGCCGATTCCGAGCAGTCCCGAAAGCGTTCCGGTGGCGAGGCCGATGATCACCAGCAACACCGCTGACCAGGCGGTCAGATGGTCGCGGCCGGTGGTCTCGGTGGCGAGGAACAACCGGAGAGCGGTCCCCAGCACAGTGACGATGAACACGATGGTGATCGTGTGTTTTGGCAGGATCGTCAACAGCTTGGTGCCGGCGATTGCCCCGGTCACGGTGCCAATGGCCATCAATGGAGCAACCGCCCAGTCGACGTTGCCGTGGGCGACGTAGGTGCTGAGGCTGGCGAGCGCAATCGGCAACGTTGCTGCGAGCGACGTACCGTGAGCCAGGCGTCGTTCGACCTTGGCGACGAGGACGAGGCCTGGCACGATGATTAAACCGCCGCCAACCCCAAAGAGCCCGCCGAGCGCGCCCGCTGCGAGGCCAACGAGCGCGACGATGCGCATGTCGGGCCTGGTCGTTGTCGGGGCCACCACGGTTGTCACTCGGGGCACACTAGGTGCAAGCCGAGCTCGCCCCACTGTTCCCACTCCTGCTGTTGGTCATGCCCAAAATTATCGACATCGAAAGCAGCGGACCACAGGTGCTCGAATGGGTCAACTGCGCCGATCTGTTGGTGGTGAGCGGTGTGGCTGGTCGCCTCTGACCCTTGGCGCGATGCGGGCGGACAGTACGGTCAGCGCGCAATGAGTGCTCCCAACCTCTTCGCTGACGATTCGATTCTCTCCGACGATCCCGTCGATGCCGATGGAAACCCACTTGATGTCCTGCATGATCGCGAGTACAGGGTCCGTGCGTTCAGGTTGGCCTCTGACCGTGTGTTGATCCGCGGTGCCGTGCGCGATCAGCAGCCGCCGGGTTTGTATCTCCCGGAGGATCCCGATCCGCTCACCATCCATCACATGCTGGTTGACATCGAAGTGTCGTACCCATCGATGGAGATCGTTGCGGCCAAGGTGCACATGGAGACGCACCCGAACCTGGAATGCACGCGGATCGAGCCGCACTACGGCAAGCTTGTCGGGCTGTCGATCGCGCGTGGGTTCACGCATAAGGTCAGAGAGCTGTTCGGCGGGCCGCGTGCGTGTACGCACACCACAGCGCTACTCCAGGCGATGGCGCCGGTCGCAATCCAGTGTGTCTGGTCGTTGCGAGCGTCCGATGCAAGCAAGCCCGGGGGAGCCGACAGCGGCGTTCCCATGGAGCGTTCTGACATGTGGAAGATGAACCTCAACACGTGCCACGTCTGGGCTGAGGACTCCGATGTTGTTGCCAAATACGCCGCGGGTGGAACCTTCGAGCCGCCCGAGTTCGTACGCGAACGGATGGTCGAACTCGGTATCTCGCCAAGCGACTGGGCCAAGCGGATGGGTTCGTAACTCGACTTCGGTGTTTCAGAAGTTGATGTGATCGGGGCCAAGTCGACGCAGACCGGATATTTGTCGAACGACGAGTCGAATTCGAGGGTGTCGATTGCCGCGGGACCTGGCACACTGTGGCACTTACATGGTGGTCATAGCTCAATAGGTAGAGCACCAGGTTGTGATCCTGGCGGTTGGGGGTTCAAGTCCCCTTGGCCACCCCATTCGCGGGCATCGAGCGGGTGTCTGGCAAGAAATTGCTTGATACCCTCTCCGCCCGCTTGCTTCTCTAGCTCAATGGCAGAGCAGTTGACTCTTAATCAATTGGTTCTGGGTTCGAATCCCAGGGGAAGCAC
>CALAHA010000142.1 GCA_937891565.1 uncultured Ilumatobacter sp.
CGTGCCCCCGCCAAGGTCCAGTCGGCACTGCTCGAAGTGATGGCCGAACAACAGGTCACTATTGGCGGCATCACTCACCCGGTCGACCCGCCCTTTTTCGTCGTCGCCACACAGAATCCGATCGAGTCCGAAGGCGTCTACCAACTCCCCGATGCACAGCGCGACCGATTCATGATGAAGATCGTCCTCGATCATCCGACAGCAGATGAGGAGATGATGATCCTTGACCGGATGGCTGTCACCTCAGCTGCACCAGTGCCGACACAGGTCATCACGCTCGATGAACTCATCAGGTTGCAGCAACGCGCTGACGAAGTCTTCGTCGACCGTTCGGTCTCGCAGTACGCCATCGATCTCGTGCAATGCACGCGCTACCCCGACCGTTTCAACCTCGCCGATCTCAGCACGGTAATCGGCCTGGGTGCCAGCCCACGTGCAACGATCAACTTGGTCAAGGGCGCCCGTGCCATTGCGATGCTCCGTGGCCGAACCTACGCCACGCCGCAGGACGTCTTCGATCTGGCGCCTGAGGTTCTCCGCCACCGCCTGTTGCTGACCTATGACGCGCTCGCTCGCGACATCACGGCAGACCATGTGATCCAGCGAATCTTGGCGACCGTTCCCGCGACTTGGGTGTCGCCCAAACCGAACGACGCCTTCGAGCGGAGCTGATCGATGCCGGCAGCTGCAACCGCTGGCAACGTCGCTACCGATGTTGCTGCCGATGCCGATGGTGATGGTGATGGCGCGTCGGGCACGGGAGGAACCTGGGCGCAAGGTCCGCCCACCGAGACCGTCAGCGAGCTCCTCCGGACGCTCGAACTCACGATCAGTAGGCGGCTCGATGGCGTACTCCACGGCAACTACCAAGGCCTCACCCCCGGCCACGGGACCGAGCCCGGCGAATCTCGTCCGTATCAACCGGGCGACGACGTTCGGCGCATCGATTGGAACGTGACAGCCAGAACGAACGAGACCTACATTCGCAACCAGATCGCCGATCATGACATCACCGCCTGGATCGTCGTCGACACCTCAGCAACCATGCGATTCGGTACCGTCCCCAACGACAAGGCAGCCACAGCCCTGGCCGCCGCTGCGGTCATCGGGTTCCTCACCGCCCGCAACCAGAATCGCGTCGGCGCCATTTTGGTTGCTGGGCCCGACATCCACGTCGTGCCGCCCCGAGCCGGCAAGAACCAGGTACGCGCCATCCTTTCGACGATCGCATCGGCGCCATCGTCAGAAGGACGCGGCGCGGCCGACCTCGCTAGCGCACTCGACCGTGTCGGAGCCGTCGGCAAGCGCCGCGGCTTCGTCGGCGTGATCTCTGACTTCGCGGGCGACACCTGGGTTGGTCCGCTCGGCCGTCTGGGACTTCGCCATGACCTCCTCGCTGTGACGATTCACGATCAACGTGAGTACGACATCCCCCCAATCGGACTGGTCCACCTCACCGATCCCTCAACCGGCAGAACACGCGAAGTTCGAGTCACCGCCAAGGTGCAACGCAAGTTTGCCGACGCTGCTGCCGAGCAACGATTGGGCCGCCTTGATTCCATCGGCCAGAGTGGCGCTGAGGTGATCGAGCTTTCTACTGACGGCGATTGGCTCGGCTCCATCGTGCAACACGTGCAACGACGTCGCACCCAAGCCGTGCGGGGCGGTGTGCTGCGCCGATGAGTAACGACTTCATGGCAGGCGGACGACTCTGGTTGCTCCTCATCGTGGTTGCATTGGGCGTGCTCTACGTCGCCTCCTTGCGTTGGCGCAGTCGCACGGCTGTCCGGTTCACGCAGATCGATCTGCTGGACAAGATCGTGCCTGAACGTCCGAAGTGGCGGCGCCATGTGATCGCAGCCATTCAGCTGCTCGGCCTCGCTGCAGCGGTCATTGCAATCGCGCAGCCAGTCGACCGGTCCACCGAACGCACCAACAGCGAAGGCCGGATCCTGGTCTTGTTTGATGTGTCACTCTCGATGGAGGCCACCGACGTCGACCCCAGTCGGTTCGAGTCGGCCCGCGTTGCAGCTCGCGACTTCATCAAAGAAGTGGATGACGGCGTCGAAGTTGGGCTCGTCTCATTCTCCGGGCGAGTCACCGTTACCGTTCCTCCGACGCTCGATCGCAGCGCGCTTGACCAAGGTCTCGACCGACTCGTTCTCGCCGAGTCGACGGCGATCGGCGACGCACTCACCACCGCCACCGAGCTCTTGACATCGTCCACCGAGGACCGCAGCGACGTGCCTGCAGCCGATGATGGCATCGCTCCCGGAGTAATCGTCCTCCTCAGCGACGGCGAGACCACGGTCGGCCGGCTCACCTCGGAGGGGGCTCAAGATGCCGCCGACGCAGAGATCCCTGTCTTCACGATTGCCTTTGGCACCGAGGCTGGGGTGATCGAAGACCCGGTCAGCGGCCAGCGCGTGCCGGTGCCCGTGCGCCCCGCCGATCTGGAACTCGTTGCTGAGGCCACTGGTGGCGCGTCGTTTGAGGCCCGAACCGGCAACGAACTCGTCGAGGCGTACGACCAAATCCAGGCCTCGCTCGGCGACACCCTGGGTGAAGAGATTGAGATCGTCAAAGAGCTGACCTGGCGTTGGGCCATGGCCTCGTTCCTGCTCCTCTCACTCGCCTGGGCCCTGAGCCTGTATTGGCTCAGAGGCATGGTCTGACTTACATCACCTTGCTGTAGTCGATCGGTGCGTAGCAGTCATCGATCCGCGACGTATCGACCAGGATCACCGCTCCAAGTGCTCCGTCAGTAATGCGGTCCCACATGAAGGCGAAGCGGTCCTGTCCGGGGGTCCCGAAGAGGTACAACTTGAACGCGTCATCGACCGAGATGCGACCGAAGTCCATCGCCACCGTTGTCGACGATTTCAACCGCGTGCCGGAGGTGTCGTCTTTCCAACACCAAATCCGCCCGCGATCACGAGCTTGGCCGAAACGGCCTTCGATGCCGGTGCGTGATGCAGGAAACGATCAACAGCAGTGATCGGCGGCCTCTCAGAAGCGATCACAGCGTCGCAAGAGCATTTCGAATGCGCATGAGCACCGAGGTTTCGATGCGGTGGATGGTTTCGTGACGTTGCAGCAGGCCGTCGCTGATCATCTCGCTCGCCACGACTTGCATGGCGCGCAACGGGAGCTTCATGATTGCCGCGATCTCGGCAATGGCGATCGGCTCGTCGAAGTGCTCGAGAATCCGCCGCCGCTCGAACTGCATGGTGTGGAGTTTGGCGAGACCGTGCGCAGTTGGGCTGACCATCGTCTCAAGACCGAATTCCTCCGACATCGCCACGGTGCGCCCTTCGGTGACCATGAATGCCCGGACAACTTCGGCACCCTCTTCGATCTCGTCCTCGTAGTTCATCGCACCGGGGCGCTCTTCAACTGCTCGACGAGAGCTGGTGAAAGCACATCGTCAAGGCGTTGCGCCAACAGGGTCATCTCGTATCCGACCAACCCCAAGTCGACATCGGCGTTGGCAACGACACCCATCGATGCTGTCTCGGACACTCTCGCGACGAGTATCCAGCCGTTCGTCGCCTCGATAATCTGGCGAGTGAAGTCACCGAGACCGAAATTGTTCACGGCGCCCTCAGTCAAACTTGCGAGGCCAGATGCGATTGCTGCAAACGTCTCGTGGTTTGCCGCGCTGTAACCAGACGATGCAGCAAGATGCATGCCATCGGCCGAGACCGTCTGGGCAAAGGTGACGCCGTCTGTGTCGTTGACAAATGACTGGAGGATGAACCCCAGTCCGCCGTCAGATACAGGAAGATTCATCGGTGGGTGCCTTGGTCGGTCGTCGGTAGTCCTTCACGGCGGTCGGCATGTCCTGTGCCTGCCTGGAAGCCGGAAAGTGAGTTTCTGACCTGGTCAGGTGAGCGACCTGGGCCCGGTGGAGCCGCCAGGGTCGCGCCAGTGGGCCCCTCAGTGGTCGCTGGAGTCAGCGGAAGGTTGGCTCCAGGGCGCCGTGTAGTCGCACCGAACTTGTTGGCCGGCGCCGTCTGTGGATCGGTCAAGATATCGCCGGTCGGCGACGTGAGCGGTCGCCTTGGGTCGGGCAGCGATCCGGGGAGGTGCGGCACTGGCGATGCTGCATTGGGATCGTGAGGTTCGGCGACATCGTGGACTGAAGCCAGGGCCCGTCGGAATATCGATGACACCTCCGACTGTGTCGCTGCCGCGGGAACTCTGACAACCGGCGGTACGGGTTCGGAAAGCAGCTGATCAGCGGCGACAACCGGTTCGTTCTGCTCGACATGGACAGCTTCGACGGTGGGCGGAACGTCGAGTGGCTTCTGAGCTTGTGCAGCCTCGACCGCCGATTGTTCGGCAGCAGCTAGCGTCTGGCCGATTGTCAACAGATCTGGCGGTGTCTCCAGGTCTCCGGATGCGAATAGTGCACTGTCTGGGAGCGCGACTCGCACTGCGATGCCACCACTCGGGCTCTCGTACAAGCGCACGGCAACCGACCTCCGAGCAGCAAGCCGACCAACGACGAACAGTCCAAGGAACTTCGACGGTGTCTCTTCTTGCGCAGCAGCGAGCTCAATACGACGGTTGGCCTCTGCGAGTTTGTCTGGCGACATGCCGATGCCATCGTCGTTGACGGTGATCATGTAACCGCGTTGGGTCATGCGAGTGGTGACCTGCACGATGGAATCTGGCGGCGAGAACGTCAGCGCGTTCTCGATGAGCTCAGCCACGAGGTGCGTGAGGTCAGCCACGAATTCTCCGCGAATCTGCTGACCGGACTCGCCGACGATCTGGACCCGGTCGAAGTTCTCGACTTCGGCGAGCGATGCGCGCACGATGTCGCCGGCAGCTACTGGATCAACGAAGCGACGGGTCTGCTGCGCACCGGCCAGGATCAGCAGGGACTCAGCGTTGCGGCGCATTCGAGTCGTCAGGTGGTCTACCTCGTACAACGCCTGCAGTGCAACGGGGTCTCGCTCATAGCGCTGGAGGTCATCGAGTTTGTGCAGCATTCGATTCAGTAACTTTTGGTTTCGGCGACCAAGGTTCATGAACATGTCGCCGACCGCCCGACGCGATATTGCCTGTTCGCCGGCAAGTTCGAGGGCCGTGGCCGACATCTGGTTGAACGCATCGACCAGTTGGCCGATGTCATCGTTTGTCGAGGAGAAGATCGTCTGAATCTCCGGCAGTTCAGCATCGCCGTCGAGACGCAGCGCGGCAACGACCGCGGGGAGCTCAACGTTTGCGACTTCGAGACTGCGCTGGGTGACTCGGCGAAGTGGCTTGCGAATGCTCACGTACAGGAGGTAAATCAGTGCACCAACGATCGCCACGAAGAGCGCAGCGAGCGCCATTGTCACGTATGCCGATCGCGAGGCGTCGCCACGCACCGCGTCGACCTTTTGAATCGTGTCGGCCGAGAGTTCTGCTCGGAGCGTCTGCAACTCAGCGGCCTGCACGACGAAGGCTTCTTGCACATCGGCAGCACTGAGGGACAGCGGCTGACCTGGTACGAGTGACGCCATTGTCTGTCGTGTCGCCTCGACCTGTTTGGAGGCTTCGCCATTGACGACAACCTGGAAGGAGTCGACCATGTTCGTTACGCCGAGCTGATCGATTACTGAACGCCACAGCTGAGCGTCTTGCGCCGCTCCGTTGCCGACCTGAAGCGTTGCTTCGGATCGTGAACTGGCTGGAAGGCTGGCGAGCGCCACGTACACCTGGCCCTCGACGTTTTGCTGCCGAGCAAACTGATCGAGCAGCTGGAGGGTCGAGATGTCCGCTGCCAGAGTGCCGTCGACGAAGAGTTCGTTAGTGAATTTGGTGGCGGCCTGCAGCTCGTCCGTGAAACGGTCGAACTCGCGTGTTGCTTCGAGGATGCTGACTGCATCTTCAGACATCGCTTCGAGCGCAGTGGCGTCCGCCGCGAAGACAGTGCGACCGACAGCGGCGCCCGAGAGGCGATACGTACTCGGGCTCGAAGGAATCACGCTACGCAAAGCGGGGAGCCGAGCGCTGAATTTTGCGACGCGATCGATCGTTTCCGGATCGGATCCGTGGGGATTTGCAAGCAGCGCTGCGATCGCAGCGTCGGAACGCTCACGCTGAGCAACGACGTCGCTCTCGTTTGCACCGAGTTCGTTCAGAGTCAGAATCTCGTTATCAACCTGCTCGATCACCTGACCAAGCGAGTCGACTCGACGAACTTCGTTGGCTTCGATGCCTCGACTCGAGGCAACTTCGAAGTCCTCAACGACTCGGCTTGTGACCAGCCCAGCAATCGCAGTCAAGGGCACGAGCCCCAGCAGACCAAGTTTCACCGGCAACGTGATTCTCGAAATCATATGGACCCTCTCGGTGGTCGCCTGTCTCATCACCCATTGGCCTGGACTTCGTCTCCGTTATGTACATCGGTGTCGATGGATTGACCTTGAGACGTTTTGTTTCTGGAATTCGTCAAGAAAGAACACGTTCGCGATCTGCGTCGTGTCGTCAGTCAGTCGGCCAAACAACGGCAATCGGCTCTGACAATTTGGCGAGCACGCTGGCGAGATTGTCGATGCCGGCACTGGTCGGCACCGCATCGCCGGGTGACTGCAGTGTCAGCGGAGCGAACTCAATCGTTGCCGGGGCGGTCACGTCTGCTCTGCGGTTCGACACGATTGCAGGATCGACTGCCACCGCAACGGCCACCGCAACGGGTTCAGCAACGGGTTCAACGACGGGTGTAGTCGGCACGCCCAGCGAGTCCGTTGCCCTACTACTTCCTCGCAGTGCGACGACTTCGGTTTCGAGCACTGTTACCCGCTGCTGCTCGATGGCGAGTTGGTCGCGAAGGCGGTGCACTTCGGCGACGACATCCCGGCTGAATCTGCTCAGCTCCGCAGCGACAGCATCAAGCACATCTGTACTGCTGGAATCGCTCGTCATCGCTTTGTCCTTCGGTGCAATGTCAATGCCGCTACGGATTCATCCACGGCTCTGTTTTGGGCACCACCGCCGAGGTTCTTGAGCGAGGGTCAACGACAATCCTAACCACATGACCAGTTATGGCGAAGCAATGTCACTGTCGGTGTTACTGGCCGTCGGGGTTCGTGCTCATCGGCGGGACGGTTGTCGGCGCCGTCACCGTTCCGGCTTTGCTGCCCGACAAGGCCGACAGTTCTTCGGCAATCAAACGCACGACCAAGTCGTCGAGCGCGAGCACTTCGTAGTCGGTGGAGGCAATATCGGTCGATCCCCCGGTCGCCGCTCCGCCTGCTCCGTTGCTCAAGAAAACGAAAGGGGCCCCCGTTGCTTGTGCTAACTGGCGGAACACCGCTTCTGCTTGGTCATCGCTTTCTGACGACGCGACCGGGAAGATTTTTATCCCGCGCTCGATCGCAGTGACGACCGATTCGCTGTAGGGCGTCGAGACCTGTCGGCCGACCTGGGGCGGGGCATCTGCAACGATAAATATCAGCTGGATCGCCTCGACCGGATCACGCCACGTCGGCTTGGCAAGTGCATCGGCGAGCCCTTCGTCGAGTGCTTCCGGGTAGTCGCCGCCACCATCGGCCACGACATCGGCCAGCGCTGCACGAAACTGCTCGACGTCGGATGTGAAGTCATAGTTGGCGGTGACGAAGGCATCGCCCTCATCGCGGTAGAGCGTCATTGCAAACCGCACATCAGGCGCCGGGTCGAGTGAAGCGACGCGATCTGCAACGATGTCGATCGTTTGCTTCAGCCGATCGATCTCGTCGCCCATCGAGCCGGTCGCGTCAAGTAGGAACAACACGTCGAGTGGCACGGGTGCGGCAAGCGTTGTAGACGGAGCGACAATCGTAATGTTCTGGCCCGCTGCTACCGACACCAGCTCCGTGTCGGACATGCCCATGCCAAGACCGAAGTCGACAATGCCATCTGTCGACCCGCCGTAGAAACCTGGATGGAACCGGACAGTGCCGTCGGCGGTGGTCCGAAGTTTGATCGGAATGCCGTCAGGTGTGAGCGTGCTCGACGACGCCTCAACCACGACGCCCGGAACCGGGTTGCCTGCTTCGTCGACAACCTTGACAATCGTGCGCCCAGCAGCATCAAGGTCGCGGGTGACGACGCCGAGCCCTTTGATCCGGTCGAGATAGTCGAGAAACCCCTGGTAGTCAGCATTGTCATCGACGCTTCCCGCCCGGAGGGGCGTCGTGTCGACGGGGCCATCGATCGCCTCGATCGACGGGTCGATCGGCCGGTCCTCAAAGGGCGCCGGCTCGGCACGCGTACTGGAAGCGTCTTCAAGGACGCCAGACTCGGCAGCAATCTTCGAGTCGCCTGCGCCGCTGGACCACTCCGGTTCACCGTCGATCCATCCACCGCTCGCCGGTGCCGCTGTCGGGGGAACTGTTTTGTCGGTCGTGACCGGCGTCGGGGCAGGTGCGCTTTCACCGATACCAACTTCGGGGTCGTCGCTGCCGCACGCGGCCATCATCAACGTGAGCCCGGCGACCATGGCCACGAGACGTTGGAATTGTGTGCGCTGCTGCATCGTCTTTGGACGCTGCAGCAGCCGGGTTGGTTCCCGTCAGTCGATAAGTTCGCGAAGCTGCTCGATCATGGCAGTCGAATCGGCGCCGACCGGGTTGACCGACAGGTGCGTGACCCCAGCCTCTTTGTAAGCCGCGATGCGTTCCTTCACATAGCTGGCTGGGCCAACGAGGTTCGTATTCGCGAGCATCTCGGCAGGCACAAGCGAAGCGGCCTTGTCCTTGCTGCCATCGAGGTAGTTGTCCTGGATTGCAATGGCTTCGTCGACGTAGCCGTACTTTTGCATGATCGTGTTGTAGAAGTTCTGGTCGCGAGCGCCCATGCCACCGACGTACAACGCCACGCTTGGACGGGCCATATCGAGGACTGCATTGGCCTTGTCGCCCACGAGGTCTTCACCGATCGCGACCATGCCGCCAGCGGAAATCTGAACGGGACCGAGCGATGGGTCACGCTTGGCGGTGCCCTTCTTAAGGTCTGCGCCCCAGACGTTGTGGAACTTCTCCGGATCGAAAAAGATCGGTAGCCAACCGTCGGCGTGCTCGGCGGTTGCCGAGACCGACAGGCCCATCAGACTGGCCCAGAAGATCGGAACGTGCTCGCGCACCGGATGGTTGATCAGCTTCAGCGGCTTGCCGAGGCCCGTTCCTTGCCCATCGGGCAGCGGAATTTGGACGGTCGGGCCGTCGTACACGACCTTCTCACGCTTGGTGACCATGCGGCAGACGTTGATGTAGTCGCGGATGCGCGGCATCGGCTTCTCGTAGGGAACGCCGTGGAAGCCTTCGATGACCTGCGGACCAGAGGCCCCAAGGCCAAGGATGAACCGGCCGCTCGACACAAAGTCGAGGCCTGCGGCGGTCTGACCCATGCACGCTGCGGTGCGCGAGAAAACGTTCAGGATCCCGGCACCGATTTCGATCGTGTCGGTTTTGGCGGCGAGGTAACCCATTTGCGACACCGAGTCGAAGCTGTACGCCTCAGGCACCCAGACGACGTCGAGGCCAGCCTTTTCGAGTTCCTGAACCTTGGCGACGTCGGCATGGAAGTCACCGGAGTAGCTGATCTGCATCGAGAGCTTCATGGCTCCGACGATACGTGAACAGCCGTGTACTCAACCAATCGAGGCGGAGTAGCCGGCGCTGGGCTGGGGTGGCCGCGAGAGCGTCAGCCGTTGAGGTTGCCGCTGCGGAAACCTTCGAGGTCGAGCGTGACGTACTTGTAGCCAGCGCCCTTGACTGCGTCGACGATTTCGACACGCCGCTCGACGGCTGCGACGAGCTCTGAGGCTTCGACCTCGATGCGCGCCGTGTCGTCGTAGTGGCGCACGCGCACCTGGGCGAATCCGAGCCGATGGAGCGCTGCCTCGGCGCGGTCGACTCGCGAGAGGATCCCGACCGACACCTCGGTGCCGTACGGAATCCGAGAGGCGAGGCACGCCGCTGCAGGCTTGTCGTGCGTGCGCAACCCGAGATATGCCGAGGCTGCGCGAACGTCGGACTTGGTGAAACCGGCGTCAACGAGCGGGAAGACCGCCCCCGCCTGCTCGGCTGCCTGTTGACCTGGGCGATGATCGCCGAGGTCGTCGATATTCACACCGAGCACAATGGTTGCGCCTTCGGCCTTCGCAATGGGCCCCACAACGTCCATCAACTCTGCTTTACAGTGGAAGCAGCGGTTGGTGTCGTTGAGCCGGTAGGCCGCTCGTTCCATCTCGTGGGTAATGACCGGCGTCCAGCGCAGGTCCCACTCTTGGGCAAGTGCCCGGCAGTCTCGTTCTTCGTCGCCGGCCAACGACGGCGACACAGCCGTGACGCAGTGCGCACGTTCAGCGCCGAGTACGCGCCGAGCGGTAGCTGCCAGGAACGCGGAATCGGCGCCGCCGCTAAAAGCGATGACGGTGTTGCCGAGCTGACGCAGGCCAGCGTCGAGTGCATCGATCTTCGCTGCAAGTGCGGGATCGAGCGTGGCAACCATGAGCGCCAGTATGGCCGAGCTTGGTCGATCAGCCCTTACGGGCTTCGTCCTCGGCCTTCAGCTCGTTGTTGACCTTCTTGGTGTGACGGGCGCGAATCGTGGGGTCAAGTTCGACCTTGCGGATTCGGATGTTTTGCGGAGTCACTTCGACGCATTCGTCGACGCTGATGAATTCGAGTGCGCCTTCGAGCGACAGCAGCTTCGGCGGCGTGACCTTGACAGTGTCGTCGGACGACGACGCGCGCACGTTGGTCTGCTTCTTCTCACGGCAGATGTTGACGTCCATGTCGCCGGCGCGGGAGTTCTCGCCAATGATCATGCCTTCATAGACGTCATCGCCAGCCTTGACCATCATGGACGAACGGTCCTGCAGGTTGATCATGGCGTAGTTGGTCACGGGACCTATACGGTCACTGACCAGTACGCCCTGCGCACGAGCACGGATCTCACCGGCCCATGGTTCGTAGCCTTCGAAAATGTGGCTGATGATGCCGGTACCGCGGGTCTCAGTCATGAACTGTGTGCGGAAACCAATGAGGCCTCGGGCCGGCACGAGGTAGTCGAGGCGAACCCAGCCGCTGCCGCCCATGTTCTGCATCCGGCCCTTGCGGGTGGCCAACAACTGCGTGACGGCGCCGAGGTATTCGTCGGGGACATCAATGGTGACACGCTCGACCGGCTCATGCACCTTGCCGTCGATTTCCTTGGTCAACACGATCGGCTTGCCGACGGTCAGCTCGAAACCTTCGCGACGCATCTGCTCGACGAGGATCGCCAACTGCAGTTCGCCACGGGCCTGAACTTCCCAGGCATCGGGACGCGCTGTCGGGAGCACGCGGATCGATACGTTGCCGACGAGTTCTTGGTCGAGGCGGGCTTTGACCAAGCGGGCGGTGAGCTTCTTGCCCTCGCGGCCTGCGAGCGGTGAGGTGTTGATGCCGATGGTCATCGACAGTGCTGGCTCGTCGACGGTGATGAGCGGCAGTGCCACCGGATTATCGATGTCCGCCAAGGTCTCACCAATGAAGATGTCTTCGATGCCGGCAATGGCTGCGAGGTCGCCCTGGCGAGCTGACTCAACCGGCACGCGGGTGAGGTGTTCGGTGAGGAACAGCTCGGAGATCTTGGCTCGGGCGATCGTGCCGTCAACCTTGCACCAGGCAACCTGCTGGCCCTTCTTGATCTCGCCTTCCATGATGCGGAGCAACGCCATGCGTCCCAGGTACGGCGAGGAATCGAGGTTGGTGACCCATGCCTGCAGTGGGGCACCCTCGGTGTAGGTCGGTGCGGGAATGCTCTCAAGAATGACGTCGACGAACGCCGTCAGGTCTTTGCCGGTCACGTCGCCCTTGACAATGGCCTGCGCCTCGTCGAGGTCGAGCGTTGCCCAGCCGTCGCGGCCCGAGCAATAGACGATCGGAAACTCGACCTGGTCTTCACGGGCATCGAGATCGAAGAAGAGTTCGTACACCTCGTCGACGACTTCGGCGGTGCGCGCGTCGGCTCGGTCGATCTTGTTAATTGCGAGGATCACCGGCAGGTTGCGAGCAAGCGCCTTACGCAGCACAAAGCGGGTCTGCGGAAGCGGGCCCTCAGCGGAGTCGACAAGGAGCACGATGCCGTCGACCATGGTGAGCGCACGCTCAACTTCGCCACCGAAGTCGGCGTGGCCGGGCGTGTCAACGATGTTGAGGGTGATCTTCTCGCC
Source organism: uncultured Ilumatobacter sp. (assembly GCA_937891565.1). GTDB lineage: Bacteria > Actinomycetota > Acidimicrobiia > Acidimicrobiales > Ilumatobacteraceae > Ilumatobacter_A. The sequence continues at coordinate 12,200 of CALAHA010000142.1, forward strand.
GCTCGCTTTGTCGTCCCAGACGAGGGACGTGTTCTTGGCGAGGATCGTGATGCCCTTTTCTCGTTCGAGGTCGCCGGAGTCCATGACTCGCTCGACGACTTCTTCGTGAGCGCTAAAAGCGCCCGACTGCTGGAGCATGGCGTCGACGAGCGTGGTCTTGCCATGGTCGACGTGCGCGACGATCGCGAGGTTGCGGATGTCAGTTCGCGAAGACAGTCCGTCTGCGAGCGTCTGGGTTGTTTCGGTAGAAGACACGATTGACCACGCTATCCACGTTTCACAACCGAACGATCGATGCGCCCCGCGTCACATCACCGTCACGGTCGCAGCCGAGGCCAGCGAACCCCAACCAGTTGCGAACCACTCAAACGGCAGGAGCCGGTCGCCCACGTTGGGTCAGACGGGCCGGGCAGCCTTACGGCGCGATCATGACGGAGGTTTCACCCGAATCAGCCCACGCGCCGCTCACGCCCAACCCAATACGGCTCGCGCAGGTCCTTCTTCAGGATCTTGCCCGTGGGGTTGCGCGGGAGTTCGGTCACCCAGTCGACCGTCGTCGGGCACTTAAAGCCGGCGAGCTGTGTTTTGGCGAACGCAATGATGGAAGCCGCCGTGGCGTCATCGGCTGTGGCACCCTCGGCTGCGACCACGACGGCCTTGCCAGTTTCGCCCCACTTCTCGTGCGGCACGCCGATGACCGCGACGTCAGCAATGGCCTCGTGCTTCATCAGCACATTCTCGACTTCTGCGGGATATACGTTCTCGCCACCCGAGACGATCATGTCTTTGACGCGGTCGTGGATGTAGAGATAGCCGTCGGCGTCGAGGTACCCAGCGTCGCCTGACTTGAACCAGCCGTCGTCGGTGAGCGCCTTGGCTGTTTCTTCCGGCATCTTCCAGTAACCCAGCATGTTCTGCGGTGTGCGCACCCAGATCTCGCCGACCTCACCGACCTCGACGTCGTCACCGCCGTCGCCGACGATCCGCACCTCGACCCCTGGGCCCGCAACACCACACGAACGCAGGCGATGCTTGTTCGGCCCATTCGGATCGTGGTCTTCGGGCGGCAGGTTGAACACTGCGCCCGTCGTTTCGGTCAGCCCATAGGCCTGCCAGAACTTGCACGGCTTGAACTTCTCGACACAGGCCGCCAGCACTTCTTCGCTGATCGGCGACGCTCCGTAGACAAGGATCTTCAAGCTGGAGAAGTCAGCACCCTCCATGTTCGGCATCATCAGCATGAACTGCAGCACTGCTGGCACGACGAAGCCATGGGTGACCTTCTCGTTCTGAATCAGGTCGATCAGACCAGCCGGGTCGAGCTCGCGGAGGATCACCGTCGTGCAACCCTCGTACATGCCTGCCGTCGCCCAGCCGCCGCCACCGATGTGGAAGAGCGGCATCGCTGCGAGGTTGACCGCATCGCCGGAAAGCTCCCAGATCTCCTTGGCCACCGGGAGCAAGCTGAAGAAGTTGTCGTTGGAGAGCATGACGCCCTTGGGACGCCCGGTCGTGCCCGACGAGTAGAGCTGGAATGCGACGTCGCCGCCGACGGCTTCGACGCCGGGGTCTTCGGCATCAAAACCGTTGATCCAGGTTTCGAAGTCGTCGTAGCCTCCGTTGGCTTCACCGACCCCACCGATGACCAGGATTTTCGTCGTCGAGGTCAACTCGTCCTTGATGGCATCAAGAATCGGTACGAAATCAGGCCCGGCAACGAGCACCTTGGCTTGCGCGTCGTTGACGATGAAGGCAACTTCCGGCGGAGCAAGGCGCCAGTTGACGTCGACTGCAACGGCGTTGAGGAGCGACGCACCGAAGAACACATCGAAGTGTTCGATGCCGTTTTTATCGAGGAATGCCACACGGTCTTCAGCTCCAACACCGACCGACGCAAGCGCCTGAGAAGTTCGTTGCGCACGCTCATACACGTCGGCCCACGACAGACGCCGTTGCCCTTCGATCAGGGCGGTGTGCTCGGGCCTCCCCACACCATGTGTTCGGACGATTCCGGCGACGTTCGTGATTGCACTCATGATGTGACAATAGACACATTGATATCCATGACCCAATACCAGCTCGACATCAGCCCACGCTGCATCCCTGAGCACGGCTTGGCCTCAGACATATTCTCATCTCAGATCTCACTCGCCGTTGTCAGACCTTGTCGCACCTTGTCACACCTTGTCACGCCTTGTCACACCTTGGTCTGACCTCGGTGTGACGAAACCACGTTGACTCCGGTGTGAAATGACGTTTGGAGTTCGCCTACTTGCCTTCGAACTTGGGGGTGCGCTTCTCGACGAAAGCCGCAACAGCCTCTGCGTGGTCAGCAGAGTTGAAGCACGGCATCTCGAGGGCCATCGACACATCGAAGCTCGTCAGCAACGCTTGCTTCAATTGCTGGTTGACAGCAATTTTCGTACCCTGCACTGCGAGTGGCGCCTGCGCTGCGATTCGCTCGGCCCACCGGAGGGCGCCCGCCCCAACATCGACGGCCGGGCAAATCTCGGCTGCGACGCCGAGCCGTAGTGCCTCGACGGCGGTGAGTGGGTCCCCGAGCAGCAGGTGTCGCTTCGCCGCCATCGGGCCGAGCAGGAGTGGCCAGATTGCTGCGCCGCCGTCGCCGGCGACGAGCCCGACCTGGACGTGCGGATCGATGATCGCCGCCGTCTCGGCCATCACGATCACGTCACACATGAGCGCGATCGAAGCGCCAAGGCCGACCGCCGGGCCGTTCAGCCCGCACACGATTGGGATCTCCACATCGAGCTGATCCCAGATGATCTGCTTTCCCTCGCGACGTAATCGTGTCAATCGGTCCGGAGACCGCAGTTCAGGGAACCAAGCCATATCGCCACCGGCCGAAAACGCCCGACCCGATCCTGTCAGCACGATCACCCTCGCCCCATCAAGTAACTCGTCGTCGCCTATCTTGAGCATGCGAAACAGCTCGCCGAAGTCGTGATGCAATTGCTCGTCGACGGCATTCATCGGCGAGTTCGGGTTGTTGATCGTGGCGGTTACCACATAGCCGGTGCGGGCAAGCGAGATCGTCTTCATGTACGGGAACGTACGCGAGCTGCGCGGTTGCGTTCCCACCGGGCTCCTGCGTCCCTCTTGCCAGCGCCTTACTCTTGGCATGGACCATGGCGTCATGGACAGACAACAGGCAGTCCGATGGCTCCACCGCAGAGCTGGGCTCGGTCTCCACCCCAATAACCTCAAGGCCGAAGTCGAACGCGACCCTGGCGAGGTGCTCGATGCCCTGCTCGCTTCACCGGTCACGCCTCGCAACATCTGGGCCGGCGTCGACCTCGATAGGCGGAACAAAGGCCGCACCAATGCGGTTCGAGCCTGGCTCGATGCCCTCGTTGCAAGCGACCGTCCGTTCCACGATCGCCGAACCTGGATGTTGCATGGATGGCTCGTCAGCTCAATGGACAAGGTGCCCAACCCCACAGCGATGGTCGAACAGATCCAGCTCTTCGAACGGTCCGGCAACGTCGACTTCGCCGATCTCCTGAGTGACCTGACGCTCGACCGGGCCATGCTCGTGTATCTCGACGGCCGGACATCCACCGCTGAAGCCCCCAACGAGAATTACGGACGAGAACTCCTCGAACTCTTTAGCCTCGGCGAGGGAAACTACACCGAGGCCGACGTTCAAGCAGCTGCGGTCGCGCTCACCGGATGGACGACCAATCGACGAGACCGCAGTCCAAGATTCGTTTCGCGACGACACGACGACACACCACAAACGTTGCTCGGCGCGACCGGCGTCAACGACGTCGGATCGGTCATCGACGCCGTCATCAACCATCCGGCGCACCCAGGCTTCGTTGCAGACCGCATCATCTCCGAGTATTTGGGCGACCTCGCCGACGGCATTGGCGA